>JAEYQN010000111.1 GCA_023409995.1 Cyanobacteria bacterium OH_CBB_238
TCTATTAATTTTGACTCCAGTTGTGCTAATGCATTTCTGCGTAGTTCGTTAATAGCTCTTAAAGGAATAAAAATTTCGGTATCCATTTCTATTTTTATTGCAGAAAAATAGAAATTTGAAGTCCCTGTTTTCGCCATTTGCTTCCGAATACTTTCTTTATCCACTGGTCGTTTCGCTGCTAATTCTACCATTTGCCCTGCAACCGTAATCGTCGTATCTGAATCTTTATGAAAAACAGTACATATCATAGGCTTTCCCACTGATAATATCAGTTTGACTTCCACTTCTAACTGTTTCTTATGAATGATATATTTCTCCCGTATTTCATTCAATACCTGATCATCCAAACCACTATAACTTGGTTTTAATAAGGTAACCATTTCTTTTCCATTATGTTTAAGATAATACCCATTCTGTAATTCACTTCTTATATATAATTTTTTAATAGATTCTATGTCTTCTTTCATTATCGCAAAATTTTCTGGATTTGTAACATATAAATCTATGTATTTACGGTAAAGCGCCGTAACACCTGCCGCATATTCCGGTCGTTTCATTCTTCCTTCAATCTTAAAAGAATCGATACCCGATTCTATTAATTC
Organism: Cyanobacteria bacterium OH_CBB_238; assembly: GCA_023409995.1. Taxonomy (GTDB): domain Bacteria; phylum Cyanobacteriota; class Vampirovibrionia; order Gastranaerophilales; family Gastranaerophilaceae; genus JAEYQN01. Next base: position 603 of record JAEYQN010000111.1, read on the forward strand.
AGGTATCATTTGAATCGTACACATATCTTTTAAACTTAGTACATATTGCTCTTCTTTTGTTAACCTCTTATCAGGCTCCAATACCTCATAAGGTAAACGGCATGGCTGCGCACAACGCCCTCTGTTGCCGCTGCGTCCTCCCAACATACTGCTAAAAAGGCACGCACCTGAATAACAATAACACATTGCACCATGTACAAATGTCTCTATTTCAATATCAACAGTCCTTTTAATCTTTTTGATTTCATTGATAGACAATTCTCTTGCCGGTACGATACGGCATGCACCTAATTCTTTTAGTAGTCTTGCTCCATATACTCCCGATATCGTCATCTGTGTACTCACATGCAGTTCCAATCCAGGAAATTTTTCCTTTATCATTTGGAAGGCACCAAGGTCCTGAATAATAACACCGTCGAGACCGCAATCATAAAAAGGTTTTAGATACTCATATAAAACATCTATCTCTTCATCTTTTAAGAGTATATTTACTGTTAAATAGACTTTTCTTTGAAATACATGTGCATAGCGTATTGCATTGCATACTTCTTCCTTCGTAAAATTATCAGCATAAGCCCTCGCACCAAACTGATTACCAGCCAGATAGACTGCATCTGCGCCAGCATGAATAGCGCCTAAAAAACTTTCATAGCATCCTGCTGGTGCCAAAAGTTCCACTTTTTTAGTTTTCATATATAATTCACCTGTTTGAAAAGGGCTGTCAAAATGACAGCCCTTAGTTAACCATTTCAATTCTTTTTCATATCACTTAATTCTGTTTCAACACGAATTATCTTTCTTGAACTTTCGTTTAATTTATCTTGCAATTCCTTCATATTTTTCTCATTATTTTCCAGTTTAATCTGCGAAGTAATCAACTCATGCTTTAAATCATATAAATCCTTTTCCTTTAATCGAATATCTTCTTCCAATAATTCAATTTGCTTTTTCGCTTTAAAATAATCATCTGCAATATTTAGCTGAAGAAGCACATTTTGTGTCTCAGATGGTTGTCTTTTAAATCCGTCTACTCTGCTATACTCTAGCATCTTATTATTCAGATAGGATGCTACTTTTTGTAGATATTCTTCACTTTCATATCCGCTTAGTGTAAATACTTTACCGAATATAATAACCTCTGTATCCGTCTTTGAAGCCATCTTGTACACCCCTTCTCTCAAACCACTAGATATATTAAAGTGATTATAATAAATATACAATATTTATTATAATCAAATCAACTTGGAATTTCAAGACCCAAATGATGATACGCTAATTCAGTGGCTACTCTTCCCTTGGGTGTCCGATTCAAAAAACCGTTTTTTAACAGATATGGCTCATACACATCTTCCAATGTACCTGAATCTTCGCTGATGCAAGCAGCTAAAGTTTCTAACCCCACAGGTCCTCCTTTAAATTTCTGAATGATGGTTAGTAGAATGTTACGATCAATCCGATCCAAACCCATTTTATCCACATCCAATAAGTCAAGAGCAATATTGGCCACTTCCTCTGTTATGATTCCATTGTACTTAACTTGTGCAAAGTCACGCACTCTTTTTAGAATTCGATTAGCTAAACGCGGCGTTCCCCTACTTCTTTTCGCAAGTTCTAAAGCTCCAGATTCCTCTATCTGAACATTCAAAATTTTAGCAGAATGCATAATAATCGTCTTTAATTCTTCCGTGGTATAGAATTCCAAATGATGTATGACCCCAAACCGATCTCGTAAAGGAGCTGTCAAAAGGCCTGCCCTCGTGGTCGCTCCGACCAGTGTGAATTTAGGGAGATCTAATCGAATGGACCTCGCCGTGGCACCCTTTCCAATCATAATATCTATCGCATAATCTTCCATCGCAGGATATAAAACTTCCTCAACTTGTCGGTTTAAGCGATGGATTTCATCCACAAATAATAAATCACCTTCTTGAAGATTATTGAGTATTGCAGCCATATCACCCGGTTTTTCAATAGCTGGTCCACTGGTAACTTTCATATTAACTCCCAATTCGTTCGCAATGATTCCCGCTAGTG
>JAEYQN010000142.1 GCA_023409995.1 Cyanobacteria bacterium OH_CBB_238
GAATTGGGCCACACTGATTCTTCCCTGTCGCTGGTTGCCGCCGCGAAAATGGAGGCTCCGGTCAAATCGGTTTTGATAACCGCCTGAAGTTCCTCCCGGCTTACCGCATAGGTCCCGATTTTCCCCACAGAAATTCCCGCTGCCAAATTGGCAAGTTGTGCCGAATCGCCCAGTGGTATGCCTGCACCAATTGCCGCTCCCAGGACCGCAATTACTGTATCACCGGCACCGGATACATCGAATACTTCCTGCGCCCGGGTAGGAATATGTTTAACCGTTTGTGAATTTATCAAGCTTAGGCCTTTCTCTGAGCGGGTCACAATTAGATTATCAATACTATATCGGTTGCGAATTTTTTCCGCTACCCTTTCAATTCCCTTATCCTCATTGGGGAGGTTCATACGAGCCACTTCACCCAGTTCCTTCAGATTGGGCGTAATGAAACCGGCGCCGGTGTATTTTCGCCAATCGGTTCCCTTGGGATCGACAATGATCGGAACACCAATTTGGTTTGCCCACTTGATTGCATATTGGCAGAGTTTTAAGCTGCAAACACCCTTGCCATAATCTGAAATAATAAGGACCCGGATACCCTGCTCACCTAACAAATCAAAATATTGTCTGAGTAATTTCTGCTGCCCCACGGTCAATTCGCCGGTTTCTTCAAAATCGAGCCGGAGCATCTGCTGATGACCGCCCATGATCCGCAGTTTGGTCGTAGTTGGACGGTTCACATTTATGATCCCGCTATCCGAAATGCGGGCATCCTGTAAAAGGCGCTTTAGTCTTTGCCAGTTCTCATCTTCACCGGCCACGCCGGTAAGATACACCCGGCAGCCCAGTTTCGCCAGATTTTGCGCCACATTCGCGGCCCCGCCCAAAACTTCCCGCTCAGCACATACCCGGGTTACCGGTACCGGCGCTTCCGGAGAAATGCGCTTCACTTCGCCAAAGTAATAGCGGTCCAGCATTACGTCACCAAATACCGCTACCGGCAGGTCACAGACATCGCTTTCTAAAAACTTTAAGATTTGCCGATTATCCCGGAACATACATTTACCTCATTCATCAATTAACTGGCAAACTATATGGCCCACCAGAATATGACCTTCCTGAATACGTGCTGTTACTTCCGACGGAACTTTAATGCAGATCTCACAAACTCCCGCCAGTTGTCCGCCATGTACCCCTGTCATTCCAACGGTAAAGGCTCCGGCTTCTTTTGCCTTTTCCAGTGCCTTGACGACATTAGCACTATTACCGGAAGTGGAGATGCCTACCACCACATCGCCAATACCTGCCAGCGCTTCAATCTGGCGGACGAAAATATTGTCAAAACCATAATCATTGCCAACTGCCGTGAGAATTGACGTATCGGTGGTTAGCGCGACAGCGGGTAACCCCTTCCGCTCTCTTTCAAAGCGGCCCACCAGTTCAGCAGCCAAATGCTGGCTGTCGGCTGCGCTGCCGCCATTACCCATAAAAAAAATCGTGTTTCCGGCTTCTAAAGCTGACCGGCAAAGATCGGCAAATTCACGGATATCATCCTGGCATTCGATTTTAAGCTTATCGATAACCGCTTGATGTTCCTCAATAATACGCCGCAGCAAGTCTTCACCTCCATTTCGCTAACGCTATTTTACCTGACAGGCTTGTCTATAAAGCAATCGGCTATGACAACCACACCGGCATTTTTCAGTTTGCCGTAATATCAGGCGAAATTTGGCTAGCCCTTCTGCGGCAATATTTCCTTCACCGCAGCAAATACTGCATCGGCCGATATTGCTTCCAGGCAATCCAAGCCCTTGCGGCATGACCGTTTCCAGCATCCGGCACAGTCATGCCCGGCAATTACAGTTCTATGCCCCTTTCCATAGGGGCCATTACGAATCGTGTCGGTCGGTCCGTAGAGAGCAACTACCGGCGTTCCAAGCGCTGCTGCCAAGTGCATCGGTCCGGTGTCCCCGCCGACAAATACTTTAGCCTGTTTAATAATCCAGGCTAACTCTTTAAGCGAAGTCTTACCGGTAAGATCAACCGGCGGTATGAGGGTAGCCCGTTTAATTTCATCGGCAAGCACGGCATCGTCTGGTCCCCCGGTTAACACAACGGGAATATCCATATCGCCAAGCCGGTCGGCAAGAGCGGCGAAACGAGGGGCCGGCCAGCGTTTGTTCGGCCAGTTTGCTCCCGGTGAAAGTACAATAAACGGCTGAATTGTATTCAAGCCTTGCCAAATTGCAATTTTTTCGGCAGCCTGTTTTTCCTGTTCGGTAAAAGCAATTGAAAATACAGCCTCATCTATCAGACAGTCCAGTTGTCTGACAACATCCAGATACTGTTCCACCACATGTCCTCTTGCATGGGGCCCGACAACGCGATGTGCCAGAAGGGAGCTGCCTTCGCGGGCATTCTGGTAAACATAGCGCCGGGGAGCACCGCTTAAACAGGCAATCGCCGTGCTTTTGAACAGGCCCTGTAAATCCAGCGTCAGGTCAAAATGCCGTTTCCTCAGTTCACGGGAAAAAGCCCGTCCATTTTTTAATAATCCTGACAGGCTTTTAAATTTGGGTTTATCAAATAATAATATTTCGTCAACATCCGGGTTACCGGATAAAATTCCGGCTGCGGCCTTTTCTACCACCCACGAAATTTTCGCGTTGGGATAACATTGTTTTAATGCATGCGCTACCGGCAAAGCATGAATTACATCTCCAATTGCGCTTAGCTTTACGATTAAAATATTGGAAAACTCCCTAGGCATAGTTACGCCTCCTGTCCGGCGGCCTTACGGATGATATTGGTCGTAGAACGGCCCGGCACCAATGGTACAAACAGAGTTTGTCCGCCATATTCTGCAACAATCCGGGCTTCCGGCAGCGTATCCAAAGTATAGTCGCCGCCTTTGGCATAAATGTCGGGCTGTATATCACGAACCAGTTCTTCTGCCGTTTGTTCCGGAAAAATAACAACATAGT
>JAEYQN010000021.1 GCA_023409995.1 Cyanobacteria bacterium OH_CBB_238
GAACTGAGACAATTTGAAAAAACTATCGAGTTCAAGAATGTTAATTTTTCCTATGAAAAAGATAAACTAGTTTTGAATAATTTGAACCTGACGGTTGCTAAAGGTGAAACACTTGCAATCGTTGGAAATTCTGGTGGTGGGAAGTCAACTCTTGTTAATTTAATACCAAGGTTTTATGATGTGGATTCTGGGACTATTTGTTTTGATGGTGTTGACTTAAAAAAATTCACTTTAGAGTCGTTAAGGGCAAATATATCAATGGTTTTTCAGGATAATTTCCTATTTGAAGGGACACTGAAGGAAAATATATTGATGGGAAACCCCAGTGCCAGTGAAGACTTTATGAACCAAGTTATAGAAGCCGCTCATTTAAACGAGTTTTTAGATACCTTGCCTAATGGTATAAATACTGAAATTGGAGAAAGAGGAATGACTCTCTCGGGTGGACAAAGGCAGAGAGTGGCTATTGCAAGAGCTATGATAAAAGATTCGCCTATTATTATTCTAGATGAAGCAACTTCAGCCTTGGATAATAAATCAGAAGCTATTGTTCAAAAAGCATTGGATAATCTAATGAAAAATAAGACAGTGTTTGTCATTGCACATAGATTATCTACTATAAAAAATGCGGATAGAATAGCTGTTATCAATGAAGGATATTTGGTTGAACTTGGGACTCATGATGAGCTAATTTCTATAAACAATGGGCACTATAAAAAATTATACGAGATGCAGTTCTCTAAAACAGAGGATGTGATGGTAAATTAGTTAGTTTACAATAACTTAATATAATAGCAATTTTAAAAATTAGAAGATTTAATTAAAACATGCAAACTCTATTAGAAAAAGAAAACCAAGCTTATAATAAGATATCAAAACCAGATTTTTCAACAAGAACAGGACGTGAATTTCTTGCATTTTTCTTGCAAACAAAATTTAAGCAGATACTGGCATATGATAAAAAAAGCGACACGCCTATATTTGTGCAGATTAAAGATGATTTTATTGCCCGATTTACAAAGAGAATAATAAATCATCCAGACAAAAGAATTCTTGTTGGTCTTTGTGGTGAGTCTGCCAGTGGTAAAACTACCATATGTAATACGATAAAGAATTCTACAGAAAAACTAAATATGCCTGTAGAAATTATAAGTTCCGATAATTATTTTAATGATATTTCGGAGCTTATTAATATACATGGTAATTTTGATGCTTTATTGGAAAGTGGCTATGATGTTGATGCTCCTTCTAATTTTCTACTAAAGCAATTACGTGAAGATTTGGAAACATTATCAAGTGGGGTAGATGTTAAAACTCCAGAATATTTGATTAATGGAAGCGGCGTTAATGTACCTAAGTCTTTGCCTGCAAAATCTCAAAAAATAATTGTTGTAGAGGGCATGGCCTCTATGTATGGGGAAGTTCCTGAGGTCTTAGATGTAAAGGTCTATGTTGATATAGATAGAAATACCCAAGAGAAATGGTTTATTGAAAGAGCGGCGACAAGAAATCAGAATTATGAAAATGCTCTAAAACAACTTATGTATGTTCGGGAAGCCTCAGAAAAATATATCTTACCGAAAAAAGAAAATGCAGATATTATTATTAATGGAACAGCCTCTTTGGATTACTTCAGACAAATATTGGAGTATATTCATTTAATTACTAATTCTTTTCAATCTCAAGAAAATTAGTACAAAGAGTAAGCGCAGACTTGCAAAGTTGTTCCTCTGCTAATTCATCAATATTTAGCCAATTAATATTTTTATTTGCCCTAAACCAGCTTAATTGTCTTTTTATATATCTTCTTGTGTTTTGTTGTATCTTTTCAATGGAATAATTTAAATCGCATTCTTTTTTTATATATGGTATCAGCTCGTTGTAGCCTATTGTTGAGTTATATATAGGCAGCATTCCATACTTACCAACAAGATACTCAAATTCGGAAAGTAGTCCATCTTCAATCATTTTGTTTACTCTTAGATTTGCTCTATTATATAGAAATTCTCTATTATTTGCATTTAAACCTATCCATAAGACATCGTATTCAGATTCTTTTATCCCCTGCGATTCCGACATTGTTTGATTTAGTGTTTTGCATACTTCTAAGGCTCTGATTATTTTTACTTTATTATTAAAATGTATTTTTGTGGCCATTTCTGGGTCAATCTTTTGTAACTCTTTATATAAAACCTCAGTGTTTATTTGCTCTAGCTCTTTTCTTAGTTCATAATTTGGAGCTACTTTGGGAGGGGCATAATTTTCTAGTAGGATTCTAAAGTATAAGCCGGTTCCTCCTACAACAATCGGTATTTTATTTTTGCCGCATATTATCTTTATTGCTTTATTTGCACAATCAGAAAACTCTGTCACGCTGTATTCTTCAGGCGGAGTGACTGCATCTATACAGTGATGAATTATTCCCGAACGTTCTTCGTTTGTTGGCTTTGCTGTGGCAATATTCATCTCTGAATAAATCTGCCTAGAATCAGCAGATATTATTTCTCCGTTAAGGTGTTTGGCCAAATAAATAGATAGATTAGTTTTGCCCGAGGCACTCGGACCCACTATCGCAATGATTTTCTTTTTTTTCGTCATAATATAAAAATACTAACACCATATAATAGCTTACATAAAATAAAAATAATGCTAATGATAATATCGATAACAGCATATTTTGGGCAAATATTATATTTATAAAAAATAATACTAGATTCAAAAAGGCTAAGAATAAAAATACAGCCATAGCTCCTAAGAAGTTTTTAACTATAAAACTGATATTTAAATATAAGGCTTTTAGAGGGTTTTTTGTATCACATACAATTACTGCTCCAAAAAATAAAGACAGAAAAGAAAAAACATAATGCCCTATAGAGAATAATAACAACCATTTAAGATAGAAAACGGTCTGGGCAGGAATAATCAATCCATCTTTTGCAGTTTGAATATCAGTTGCTGATATAGGAGAGTAGAGTGCCTTCAGTGTTTTATCATTTAGGTCTAAATGGCCAATGTAATGCACTCCTATTTTGTAAATAACAAATACAGTAATAAACAAAATGACTATGTATAAAATAATAGAAAGTAACATTGGGATACAAAATTCTCCGACCCCAGTAAAAAATTCTTTTAATAATGATATAGATGCAAGCGCTTTTTCTTCAGGAGTTTTGTAAGCCTGATTCTTTCTAACAACCGCAAGCTTTATTATATAATACCATCCTGCCAAAAATGCTGAAGATAACAAAAAAACTGTTAATAATGTAAATAATCCTTTGTTTGTTTGTAGTGTCTGTTGTCCTTGAACGAAAGGATCCATCACAAGACCAGCAATTAACCAAAAAATTATAAGTGGCTGGATAATTATTACATTATCTTTTAATATTTCTGCTGCTTGCTTAAATATCTTAATCATAATGTCTGAATTATATCATAGAAAGATGATTAACCATATATACATGTTGCTATTTATACATACATAATAAACTCATTCGATACAAAAAGTAATGAAATGGTAACAAATATAATAAACTTGTTATTTTTTTGGTAAAATTATAGAAGATTATATTGATGCAGGGATTAGGGGATGAGAGAGAGAATAGCTTTACTGATGATTATTACCTGTTTGTGGGTATTCTTGTTTATATTCCAAAATTACTTTAACACCTTTTGGGCTATCGTAACGCTAATGCTTTTTATGACTATTTATACTATATACATGCAAATAGCATTTAAGCACCAAGTCAGGAAGAAAAGAAAAAATCCACCTGTTATTAATGAGTCATATAAACCTTTTGTGTCTATTATGATACCGGCTCACAATGAAGCAACTGTTATTCATAAAACTATTGAGAATGTTTTGCAACTTAATTATGAGAACTATGAAGTTATTGTAATTGATGATAGAAGTGATGATGATACAGCTGTTATTATAAAAGAATTAAGCAATAAATATGAAAAAGTAGAAGCATTAGTAAGAGATAAAAGTGCTTTTCCCGGAAAATCTGCTGTTTTAAACGATGCTATGAAAATAGCTAAAGGTGAAGCTATTTTGGTTTTTGATGCAGATGCAAGAATAGAGCCGAATTTTCTTAAGGATTTGGTTCCTGCTCTTGAACCTGATGATGTAGGGGCTGTTCAAGCAAGAAAAGTTATTGCGAATAGAGCACATAATTTTTTAACTAAGTGTCAAGATAATGAAATGGCTTTGGATACTCACTTTCAAGTTGGCCGAGATGCTGTAAAAGGTGCGGTTGAATTAAGAGGAAATGGTGAGTTGATTAAAAGAACAGCTCTAAATGATATTGAAGGTTGGAATAATTACACTATTACTGACGATTTAGATATGTCAACAAGGTTGCATATAAAAGGTTGGGATGTTCGTTTTTGCCCGGATGTTTGTGTCTATGAAGAAGGTGTATTAGCTTATTGGCCTTTGGTAAGACAAAGAAGAAGATGGATAGAGGGTAGTATTAGAAGATATCTTGAGCATTTTACAGAAGTTTTAACTTCAAAAGAGATTTCTTTACGTGTAAGTTTAGACATGACTGCTTATATATCTGAATTTATTCTGCCATTTTGGTTGATGTCTGAAATATGTTTCCAGATTTTTAGGTTTGTTAAAGGTTACGATAATCAGATATTATCTTCTTGTGCTTTGGCTGTCGCAATGTGTGCTTTCTTCACTTCAGCACTGTTGTACAGTTTAAGGAAGTATAATAAATTAAAATTGATGCAGAATATATGGCAGTCTGTTCAAACCTGTCTGTATATAGTAGTGCTTTGGTTCCCAATCGTAGTGTTTATTGTTTTTAAAATAATATTTGCAAAAAAGACAATGGATTGGGGAAAAACAGCTCATGGTGTATTGGAACCAGCTCAGATTCTTGTTCAAGAATCCGTAACACAAGAAGTATAATGTGGATAAATTATTTTATTCGACATAGAATATTTAGTATAACTAGGCTTTTAAAAGAGAGGAAATAAATAGTGGATTTCACGGTATTAACAGTTGAGGCATTAAAATCACTAAGCCTTATGGTTGGTAGTTATGGTTTGGCAATTATATTGCTCACAATTGCAATTAGAATTGCTCTTTGGCCATTAAATGTATCTCAACAGCGTTCAATGAAAAAAATGCAAGTTTTACAACCTAAAATGAAAATGATTCAAGACAGGTATAAAAGCGACCCTCAGCAGATGCAAGCGAAGATGATGGAGTTTTATAAAGAGAATAAATTCAATCCAATGTCAGGGTGTTTGCCATTACTTCTTCAAATGCCTGTTTTTATTCTTTTATATTCGGCTTTAATGAGCCCTCAATTCATACAAGTTGCAGGTGATTCTAAATTCCTCTTTATAAATCGTTTGGATGCAACAATGAAAGGACAAGTTGGCAAACCTTTTGATGGAACCTTCAATGCTTCAGGACATGATTCATTCTCTACCCCTAAGCATATTACATTGTATATTGGTGACAAGGTCTATAAGGAGGCTGAATTTACTCGTCAAGCTAAAAAGAATGCAGTTGCAATACAAGGTGATATTGTCCCAGGACAAAATATTGAGTTTAAAATTAGACAAGATGATATTAATGAATCATTTACGAATTTAGCAAAAATTACAAAAGCAGAAGCAGATATTGTAGATCGTAATACTAGAGAAGCTGAAAGAATTACGTTTATAAAGCAAGGCGATTTATTCCTCGCTTCAGTGCCTACTGTTCCTATCAAATCAAACTTTAACTTTGATGTATTTATTTTAGTTGCAATTTTTGGGGCGACAATGTTTGTTTCTCAAAAAATAATGATGGCTACAACTGCTTCAACTTCTATGGACCCAAATCAGGCTGCTATGCAAAAAACAATGGGTACAATGATGCCTATAATGTTGACGGCTACTTTTATATTTATTCCTATTCCAGCAGGGGTATTGTTGTATATGATTGTTAGTAATGTTATTCAAGTATTACAAACTGTTGTTATAAATAAACAAATAGACGATGAAGAGAGCAAAAAGAATTCTGCAAAGTCTGGTGTAGCTGCAATGGGCGCAAAAAAAATTAAAGCTAAAGAAGTTGTAACTGTTGATAATCAGGAGCCATCTATAGAGGGTGAATAGTTCCAAATATGCATTTATCAGATTTTGATTATAACTTACCTAAAGAATTAATAGCTCAAGTACCATCACAAAAGAGAGATACCTCAAAAATGATGGTACTTGATCATTCAACTAAAACAATTGATGATAAATTCTTTTACAATATAATTGATTACTTGGATGAGAACGACCTGCTTGTTTTGAATAATACAAAGGTTATTCCCGCCAGGTTGTTTGGGCATAAAGATACAGGAGCCCTAATTGAAGTTTTTCTTATAAAAGAAGTTGAGCCAAAAATTTGGTCTGCTCTTATAAAACCATCTAAAAGAATAAGAGAAAATACTGAGATATTTATTTCTGATGCTTTAATTGTAAGGCCTATAAAGCGGCAAGATGATATGTGGCTTGTTGAGTTACTTTACGATGGAAATCTCTACGAAATATTAGATGATGTAGGAAATCTTCCTCTGCCGCCATATATAGAGAGAAAGCTTTCTTGTGAAGATCTAAAGAAGTTCGACTATGATCGTTACCAAACTGTTTATGCTGAAAAAGAAGGTTCTGTTGCTGCACCGACAGCAGGTCTGCATTTTACACAAGAAATACTACAAAAGCTCACGAAAAAGGGAATTTCATATTGCTTTGTAAACTTGAATGTCGGACTTGGGACTTTTAAGCCTGTTTCCTGTGAAAATATTTTAGAGCACAAAATGCATTCTGAGTCTTTTGAAATTTCTCAAGAAACTGCGGATATAATAAATACAGCAAAATCTCAAGGTAAAAATATAGTTGCGGTTGGCACAACAAGCGTTAGAACATTAGAAACGGCAATGAATAAATATGGTAAGATTTCAGCTGTTAATGATGCTTCTGAATTGTTTATCTATCCTGGGTATAAATTTAAAATTGTAGACAAAATTATAACAAATTTTCACTTGCCTAAATCTACTCTTATTATGTTGGTTAGTGCATTTGCAGGTAAAGACTTTATTTTTGATGCATACAATCACGCCATAAATAATCAATATAGATTTTTCAGCTATGGTGATTGTATGTTAATAAAGTAAACTTACAAACTTTTATGGGTAAATTTTCTTTCTCCAGAAGAGAATTTGGAAACAGTATCTCCCGACCCAAATAGTTTGTATTTATAGATAGTTAGTCCTTCAAGTCCAACTGGGCCTCTAGCGTGCGTTTTGTTCGTTGATATTCCAACCTCAGCACCGAACCCATATCGAAACCCATCAGAAAATCGCGTAGATGCATTCTTAAAAACCCCAGCTGAATCTACATAGTTCATAAAGTGCTCTGCTGTGCTATTATTTTCAGTAATTATGCAGTCTGTATGTCCAGACCCATATTCGTTTATGTGAGCTATTGCTTCATCGGTGTTTTTTACTACTTTTACTGAAACAATTTTATCACCATATTCTGTTTTCCAATCATCTTCGGTGGCTGCTTCCCAATCAGAAACAATATTTAGAGAGGTAGAGTCTGCTTTTACTTTTACGTCCTGATTAAAGAAAAAATCTTTCATTATTGGTAGTACATTATTTGCAATTTCGTTATTTATAAGTATTGTTTCTACTGCGTTACAAGCACTTGGATACTGGCATTTTGAGTCAATACAGATATCTTTAATTTTGTTTATGTCTGCATCTTTGTCTATATAAATATGACAAATACCATCGGCATGCCCAAGAACAGGTATTTTGGTGTTTGATTGAATATATTTTACTAACGAATTTGATCCTCTTGGTATTATAAGGTCAATGTATTCACTCATCGTAAGCATTCTTGCCACATCTTCACGAGAATATAATAAATTTATAGTACTTAATGGAAAACCTTTTATCTCGGACAGTGTTTTATTTATTATTTCAGCTAAAATGGATGTTGTATTGTGTGCTTCTTTGCCTCCTTTTAATAGAACAGCATTGGCAGATTTTATTGCTAGTGATGCTATTTGGGCAACTACATCAGGTCTTGCTTCAAAAATAACTCCAATTACACCTATAGGACAAGATACTTTGTTTAGTTCAAGTCCTTCTGCAAGTTCTTTTTTCCATATTATTTTATTAACAGGGTCTTCAAGATAAACTAAATCTCTGATTCCTTGAATCATATCTCTTGCTTTATTCTGGTCCAGCTTTAACCTATTAAAAACAGCTTCTGAAATTTCACCGGTATTTAGCATTGCTTGAGCTTCATCTAAATCTTTTGCGTTGGCTTCAAGTACAAGGTGTATATTACTTTCGATAGCATCTGCAATTCTCTCTAATGCTTCATTTTTGATTTCTGAATTTAATGAAGCAAGCTGAATTGCTGCTTCTTTAGCACTTTTTGCTATTTTTTCAAGATCTAGCATTTTGTCTCCTATAGTAATACTATATTATCCCTTGTTATGATTGCGTCGTAGTTTTTATATCCTAAAATCTCTACAATTTTATCTGAATGAACGCCTATTATTTTTTTACAATCTTTGCAGTTGTAGTTAGACATGCCTTTAGCAAATTCTATGCCATTTTCATCTAAAATACTTACAACATCACCTTTAAGAAAGTCACCTTTTATGTTGGTTACGCCTACAGACAAGAGACTAGAATCTTTTTCCAAGAGAGCTTTTTTAGCTCCTGTATTTACAAAAATCTGTCCACTTATATTTGTAGCGAACCCTATCCATCTTCTTTTTTCAGATAGTTGTTCTGTTGGTATAAAAACAGTACCTGTTTTAGAATTGCCAAAAACTTTACTTATAATTTGAGGAGTTTTTCCATTTGCAATTATTACGTGTCCTCCAGAGCGAGTCACTACTTCTGCTGCTTCCAGTTTCGTTTTCATCCCGCCTCTGCCGCCTTTAGATGCATTCTGCCCATAGTTTTTGATTTCATCTGTGATCGTTTCAACAATTGGTATTATTTTGGCTTCAGGGTTTTCTTTTGGGTTGTCATTATATAATCCGTCTATATCTGACAAAATAACAAGTAATTGTGCATCAAGCTTACTAGCAACTAAAGCCGAAAGCTTGTCATTATCAGAAAAACAAAATTCAAATACATCATGTATTGATTCTTCCAGTTCCTCTGTAGAAACGGTATCATTCTGGTTAATTATAGGTATTACGTTTAAGTTTAAAAGTTCATTAAGAACATTACTTAAACTCAAATACTTGACCCTCTGGTCAAAATCTTCCTCAGTTAGTAGAATTTGCGCTGTGTTTATTGAATACTTATCAAACCCATGCTCATAAATGCACATTAATTGACCTTGACCTATTGCTGCACAAGCCTGTTTTATAACGGTATTCTGCGATGGATCTACTCCAACTTTTTTTGCTCCTAAACCAACAGCTCCAGAAGTAACTATTATTACCTCTTTGCCGGATTTATGTAATTTTGCTATATCTTCGACAAAGGAATATATTCTAGAAAGAGAAATATCTCCTTCATCATTTCTTAGAACGTTTGTTCCGAACTTGAATACTATTCGATTAAATTTACTTAAGTCAACCATAACGCAATTATAAACTGAAAAACATTAAAATTAAAGGGAGTCTTTTGTGTTTATGTTAAATGCCGGTCGTCCTTTGATTTCCGTAAATGCAATTGCTGGTTTAGCTATTCGGTCCTCTTGTAATATTGTTTTGTAGAAATCTCGCACCAATACCATATGATTTTGAACCATTTCAAGGTTATTTGCTTTCATAAACTCTTCAATTTTTTTAGAAGTCATCATATATTTTCTGTTAACTACATAGAGAGAAAAATTTCGATTTCGCCTGATAATTTGATTTATTGCAAAGTGTAACATCTCGCCATAGCTGTCTTCATATCCATTTGATAAGACAATATCTAAAATGTAATTTGAATTATCAGTAGTTTGAATTTCTATAAAAGCTTTAATCTTCTCATTTGAGTCTTCTGCAATATATTTAAAGTATGAAGTAGAAGACAAACCTTGAAAAATCCGATCATAAAATTCGGTCTTTGTTTTTGCAAGAGAATATCTAAAATGTGGATATATGGAGTCGTTGTATAATTCGCAGACATTTTTGGCATCAGAGTTTTTAAACGATTTAAATGTACTTTCATTTGTTTCTAGTTGAGAAATTTTTATGTTATTAAACTTCCACATACTTTCATGAGAGCACAGTCTAAAACCACAACCTTTTGAAAATAAGTCTATAAGCTCTTCATCATTGTCTTTTACTATTGCGCAAAAAGTATTTGCTCCAAGCGCTCCAAATTTTGATATAACATAATCTACCAGTTGTCTTCCCGATAAATAAGAGTTTTTGTTTAAGAACAAATGCCTTATATTCCACTTATGAGGGTTACCATGTTCTGCTCTTACTGAGATCATTCCATTTATTTCATCATTTTCCAGAGAAACAAAATATTCAGTAAATTTCCGTAGTTGCAGAGGTAAATAATTTTGGAGTATTTTTATTGGAAATAAAAGCAAGTGCTTTGTAAACGATAAGTTTTCAGTAGACTGTAATAAGGAAATCATTTTCCTTACTTTCACTATATCAAAAATACTGAATTGTTTTATTTTAGCCATACAAGTTATCTCTAACACTATAATAGTCTTTTTTTAGACTTTTCGCAAATATTGTGAATATATTTACTTTCTATGCTCGAGTTTTTCTAGCTTGTTGGCTAAAATATTTATTTTAACTTCAAATTCAGCATTTTTTTGCTTTAATTCACTGTTTTCTTTTTGAAGTTTGTTTATTTGCTCATTTAGTTTAGCAATTTTATTATTTATATTGACTATTTTATGATGCAACTGTTTGATTGCATTAACGCAACTGAATAAAATTTCACTTGAATCAACATATAGCAATGTTTTATGATTGTCGTTTCCTGGGCCTTGTATTACCGCATTTGGAATAACTTTTTGTAAGTCTTGTGCGAGTATTCCCGTGTGTTTTCTATTGTCATTAATTGTGTCTTTGAATGTGTAATCGAAAACCTTTAATTTTAATATTTTTTCTAAACCTACCTTGTTTTCTTTTTCAACATTTTTTATTCGTTTATCAGATAGATTTGTAAATCCATTTACAGTTAATGTGCCATTAATTTTTATTGTCCTTGCAGCAAAGTCACCCCAGATTAATGCGTCATTCCGTCTCGAAATGTCTATAAATAGTTGATTATTTGTGGTTGAGCCAGGCCCAGCCTCAAAACCTATGCAAATGTTATTGTCTCCGTTAGTAAGGTTACAAGAATCAGCCCCAAGAGCAGTATTTCGATTGCCTATAATATTGCTAAATAGTGAACCTCGTCCAAATGCAGTATTATCAATCCCCTTGGTATTGTTTACGAGGGCTGCATCGCCACTTGCCGTGTTTCCATTTCCTATGGTGTTATTTGCTAAAGTTGAAGAGCCGGTTGCTGTATTTCTTATTCCTAAGGTGTTACGGGATAGTGCTCCATCACCTACTCCGGTATTTTCAATCCCAGACTCGTTTAATTGCAGTGCTTGAAAGCCGACCGCAACATTCAAGGTTCCCGATGTGTTTTGTTGCAGTGCCGCTGCCCCAACAGCTGTATTCTGGCTTGATGTGTTTTGGTTCAGTGCAAAATCTCCGACGGCTGTATTTTGTGAACCATTCGAAGTTGCTTGTAATGTGAAAGATCCAATTGCAGTATTGCTTTGACCTCCTGCTCCAAGTCCTGCTTGAAAACCAATAGCTGTATTGTTTGAATTGGCCATTAGATCTCTTAAGGCAAATGCTCCAACAGCAGTATTTCCTCCTCCATTACAAGTAGCTAATGCAAATATCCCAATTGCAGTATTCTGATTTCCAATAGTATTGGAGAATAAGGCAGCTCTTCCAATAGCCGTATTTGAATCACCTTCTAGGTTCCTATTCATAGAGTCTTGCCCAATTGCCGTGTTAGAGTCTCCAGATTGATTGTCTCTTAAGGAGTTAATCCCCATAGCTGTATTGGCACTCCCTGTCAAATTTTCTTGCATTGCTGCAGCTCCAATAGAAGTGTTGCTACCTCCAGTATTGTTGTTCCTTAAGGAATTTGATCCTATTGCTGTATTTGAATTTCCGCTTGTATTTAAAGATAACGAGCTTGGACCAATTGCAACGTTAGTCCTGTTATCGAAAGTAATTCTACCAATGTTTGTTAGACCAGTGGAATTTCTTTGGTAGAAGTCAATTAATGATCTTCTTATTGTGTCTCCACTATTGTCTTCCGGTGTGACTATCACCAGTCTACTTCCTCTTGAGGCGTCTGGAGCTGATGTATTTCCTAGAATGGTTGTTTGTGAATTTGAATTACCATAGTAAATATCTGAATTTGCTCCCGTTCCATTAGTGACATAATGCCAAATTGCGTCATTTGTTTTGCTTTTTTTTGATACAACCGGCAATACTGCCGCTAAAATTAAGCTTACAATCATTAAGGTTATTAATGCTTCAGCGATTGAAAATCCCTTTTTCATAAATTAAATAATTATTCTCACTATTAAGCTATACTATTTCTTACTAAAAATTTTTTTACACCCAAAAGAGTATAAAAGTCCACATCTGTTGTCTTTTACATGATACATGGGCTGTATGTTTGTGTAAATAAGTGATTTTCGGCATGCCTAACATTTTTGTGCTATGTCCTAGTAAAGACAAGAGAACTTGGGTATAATATTGCTGTGTTCCTTGTGCTGATATGAATTTGAAACCATAAAAACTGTAAGATGCTACTAGTATATGTAATTGGATCTTTAATACGGCCAGAGATATCTTTCTGTTGTTGTTATAGAGCTTAGAAAAAATATTATATTATACATAACATTTCTTAAAAAATATATTTTATGTTGTTTCGCGCTAATAATTAAAAAAATATTAATAATGTTTGAGTAAAATCTTTGATACCCTATAATAAAGTAAGGTATTATTAAAATGGGGCGATAAAATGCATAAAAAAGATAATAAAAACAACGAAGTAGAACAAAATAATCCTTTTTCAGAGTCAAATGAAAATATTTCAATTAAAGAAGATTCATCAGAAGATTTAGCTCAAGAAACTTCTGATGAATATATTAAAGTAAAAGAAGATTTTGAAAATTTAAATAATCAATATCTCAGATTAGCTGCTGATTTTGATAATTATAGAAAGAGACAATCTCAAGAAAGGGAATCTCTACTTAGATATGGTACCGAAGAGGCTCTTAAAAAGCTTATTGAAGTTTTAGACAACTTCGAAAGAGCAAACAAATCAATAAACTCTGTAGATGATTGTGAAAAGCTTAAAGAGACATTTGATATTCTTCATAAACAGACAGCGGATGCTTTAACTAAACTTGGATTAGAAGAAATAAAGACTCAAGGTGAAAAATTTGATCCTAATTTCCATGAGGCTGTTATGCAAACCCAAACTGATGAATATCCAGAGGAAACAATTATTAAAGAGTTACAAAAAGGTTACAAATTGGCTGATAAAGTTTTAAGAGCTGCACTTGTTGATGTAGCTGTGCAATAATATTTTATATAGAAATATAAATGAGTTAGAGAGATAGATTTAAAATGACTAGTTATTACGAAATATTAGGGGTAGAGGCAACTTCTTCAAAAGAAGAGATAAAAAAATCTTTTAGGAAAAAAGCAAGAGAGTTACACCCCGATGTTAACAAAGCACCAGATGCAGAAGACAAATTCAAAGAACTTGGCAAAGCATATGAAACTCTTATGGATGATGAAAAGAGGGCGACATATGATCGTTATGGTGAAGATGGTCTTAAAAATGCGGGATATAATACTCAAGGACCTTTCGATTTTGGTTTTGGCAATATAAACGATATTTTTGAAAGCTTTTTTGGTGGTGGATTTGGTGGGTTCTCTGGGCGAGAACAAAACCCTAATGCCCCGCAGCAAGGTTCGGATTTGAGGCTTGATATCGAGTTAGAATTTGAAGAAGCCGTGTTTGGTGTTGAAAAAGAAATAAAAATTAGTCATTTGGAAAATTGTGAAAAATGCAGTGGATCAGGGGTAAAACCTGGCTCTACTCCTGTTACTTGTCAAACTTGCGGTGGAACAGGTAGGATTCAACAAGTCACCCAAACAATATTGGGGCATTTTAGTCAAATAACAACTTGTCCGAATTGTAATGGAACTGGTCAAAAGATTACCGATCCTTGTTCTGATTGTAAAGGTAAAGGAAGAGTTGAAAAAGAAAAAACATTAAAAGTAAAAATTCCTGCTGGTGTTGATAATCGTTCTAAAATTAGAATGGCGAATGAAGGTGATGCTGGTAAGAATGGCGGCCCAAATGGTGATCTCTATATTGTTATTTATGTTAAAGAACATGAGTATTTTACGAGAAAAAGTAATGATGTTTATACTATTTTAAACGTTTCATTCCCACAGGCTGCACTTGGTGATGAACAGACGATAAAAACATTAGATGGTGATAAGACATTCTCGATTCCGCAAGGTGTTGATAATGACAAAGTTTTAACATTAAAATCACTTGGAGTTCCTGTTTTAGGTGACAAACATAGACGAGGAGATCATCATGTTATTGTCAAAATAAAAACACCAAAACATATATCAGACGAAGAGAAAAAATTATACAAACAGTTATTTGAGTTGAATAAAAAGAAAAAATCTTCTGAAAGCATTATTGATAAAATGAAAAGCGCGCTTCATAACTAGAAGTGGTGAGAGGTTAATATGAAATTAAATAAAGTCTTTATCGTGATACTTACTTTAGTAATGTCGCAAATGTGCTCACTTGCTGCGCAGTTGCCGAAAAATGTTCAGGATTTCATATTAAAAGAAGAGCCGAAAGCTTCAATACGATTCGATGGTTTAATTACTCTTGAAGATGGCTCAATATATCTTCCGGTTATTCCTTCTTACTTAACAGAAGTTAAAGAATTGGCTGTTACTTACACTTACCCTGAAAAAGCTAGCTTGAAGAAAAAACCTGAAGTTGTTATTTTGAATAATAACTATTCCTTTTTGAAACTTATAAAAACTAAAAGTGGAATATTGACAGTTTGTCAAAATCCAAATTTGCCATTTCTTTTAAAAACAGGGGTAATTCCTCAAGACTTGTTAGTTCCAAGAGGTCTTGTTTTGCCGGATACTCTTAAGGGCTTATTGGGGGATATTCAAGTACCATTGTTGAGTACGACAAATATTGTTCCCAATTCTCAAGTTTCTGGTATTGAAACACCTCTGGTTGCGACGGCAACAAAGGTTGTAAATAGCAATTATTCCGGTGCTAATGTGAGTTTGACACCTCAGTTAAAAAATAAGTTGTATTATGTATCTAATAATAGCTCTCCCTTATTGAAAGTTTTTTCTTCTGATTCTACTGCTCCTATGTATAGTTTGAAATTTAGTGGTGTTCCGAAAGTTGTTGAATCAGCGGTAGCAGGGAAGTATTTGCTAGTTATATCTAATTATAATAAACAATTACAAGTTATTGATGTTAAAAATGAGTACATAGCAAAGCAGATTGATTTATCGGTAATTCCTTCTGATATTGTTGTTTGTGATTCAGTAAATAAAGCTTTTGTTGCCAGTGTTGAAGACAAATCACTGTTTGTTGTTGATTTAGTTGATATGAAAATCAAAGAGAAAATTAGTATAGTTGGAACCCCTGTTAATTTGGCAATTTCTGTAGATGGATCACAATTGGCTTACCAAGATAAAGATTCTTCTAATATATATGTAATAAAGTTTAATGATCAGTATAAAAACCAGTTGGTGGCAAATCATTCCAATATTTCTAAAATGCTAATTAATAATAATCAATTGTTTTTGTTAGACAGAGTTGATGGAAAATTAAATATACTGAAATATGATTTGGATAGAGACTTAGATCAAGAGCAAAAAGATGAGCAAGATAGATTAATACAAGCAAAGAAAAAAGAGTCGTTGACTTTAGGCTCTTTAATTGAAGAGATTTCATCTGGTATTGACCCTGTTATAATGGGGCGTGAGAAGTTGATTCAAGGTCCCAAATATTATACTACATCTGAAAATCAAGTACAGGTTGGTATAAGACCAACAGATATGTTGTTATATAAGGGCAAATTATTTGTGCTTTGTTCGGCAGATGCAGCAGTTTATGTTATAGACATTGCTCAACAGAGCATTATTTCGAAAATTCAGCTTCCTAAAGTTGGATTTCCTAGAAAAATAACTATGTTGCAAAATTCTCCGGTAGCACTTATTACAAATGTTTCAGCAAAAAAATATGATGTTATAGATTTAGATAAATATACTTTGCTTCAGACAGTTAATATTGATTCTCTGGTTAGTGAAGTAGCCGTGGTGGATAAAAAATAATGAACGTAATAGTCAGAGAGACACTTGAAGAACTTGAAAAAACGGCGAAAGATTTTTGGAATATTGCTCCAGAGACAGCTAATTTTCTGAACATGTTGATAAAAATGACAAAAGCTAAGGACCTTCTCGAAATAGGGACCTCAAATGGGTATTCTGGCATTTGGCTGGCTTTGGCATTAAAAGAAACAGGTGGGCGCATGACCACAATTGAGTTTTGGGACAAAAGACAATCTGTTGCAATTGCAAATTTTGAAAAATGTGGGCTTCTAGATATTATTACTACAAAAATTGGTTCTGCTCTTAATGTTTTGAAAGAAGATATAAATCAAGAATTTGATTTTGTTTTCATTGACGCAAATAAAGGTGAATATATAAAATATTTTGAATTAATCCACCCATTATTAAGGTCAGGTGGAATTATTGCAGCAGACAATGTCCTTTCGCATGAAGAAAAAGTTAAGCCATTTGTAGAT
>JAEYQN010000063.1 GCA_023409995.1 Cyanobacteria bacterium OH_CBB_238
TCAAGTAGTATTTTCTTAAACGTATCTTTATCAACCATACTTAGCCCGTCGTATCCATCTGGAAACCTTTCAATGTCAATAAGCAAATCATCAGCCCAATCATATATATACTTTTTACTATGCTTTGTTATTTGTTCAATTTCAATCGCACTGTTTATATAATATGTAACTCCTTTAGTATATGGATAATCATTTCTTAATGAGTTTATAGTATCTTCACTTAGCTTTGTTATATCCGTTGTAAATTTAAGCAATTGACAAAGATTATTTACCTTATTATTTTCCCGTTCAAGTTCGTTAATTTCTGCTTGATATTTTCTTAGAAGGTCTTGTTTTCTCTTATTAAGTTCTTTATTAAACTTAATTCCACTTTCAATTAACCTTTTTCTTACTATTTCTCCAATATTGTTATAACATTTATCACAGATATAACCCTGAATACAATGTGCCTTTTCTTCTGGTGCTGGATAATAACAAATTTCCTCATATGGTTCATAATCATGATAATGTGTTTCAGTTCTACTAATTGTTTTGAATTGATAATTACACAAATCACATTTAATATCTGGATCTCTACTCATACTCACTCTCCCTTGAAATAAGACTTTTATTTGGCTCTTGCCTTTATTACTTCATCATATAATTTCCCATATGTAGACTCTTTAAAGAAATTAGTAGCTACTTCCTCATTCCCACCAGAAAGTTTTAAGTATTTTTCAAAAGCATTGATTGCTAAATTAATTTCATAAAGTTCAGCCGATGCTTTACCTATAGCAGAATAACAAGCATTAACTACATCGGATCTCTGGGAGATAATTTCGTCGTATTCTGATTTCCTATCATTGTTAATTTCTTTTACTTCTTTTATCTTATTTAAAATATCTAATATCTTTTTATATTGCTCTACTGAATATGCTACGCCTGATTTTATAGTTACTGGCTTCTCATAATCAGAGTCATTAATTTTTTTTACATACTTATTGTCGTAATTAGAACCACTGTAATCTAATTTTACTCTCGAATTGGAATTCTCAATAAATTCTTTAATAGCAATCGCATCTTCTTTGTCAGTAAAGACATATCCGGCAACTTCATAATAAGCAATATCTTTCTCTGGCAATTCAGGAATATCTAAATATTTTGGTTTTTCTACAATCAACGGCTTCCCTTCGTACATACACTCTAAATCAATTAACTCATTTACTTCTTCTTCCGTTAGATTTACAAGTTCTTCTCTACTTAATTCTTTTAATCTTTTCATATTTTCTCTCCTTTTTGCGTCTGGACTAATTATACAAGCCGAAATATCTCCTAGTTTAAAAAAGAGAACTCCATTACCAGACATATCCATAATTGTACTAAGCGTATCTTTATTCCCTGTCAAATATTTATCTGCTACGTCCTTTGATTGTGAAAATTCACATTCTGTATAGCCTTTAACAGAAGCTCCACTTGATAACATAATTTTAAAATACCATTTATACATATCGCGCTCTCCTTTTTTATTCGTATTCATGCTTGTCCATATAATCTTTAACGCTGTTTTCTAGTTCTACCAACCTATTTGACGCATATTGCAGCATATGTATTAATCTACTTTTTTCATTCTTATAATACTCAGAGACTTCATCAATTATCTTCATATCTCCATCTGTAGGTTCATATTCATTACACATATAACATTTGTCTGACACATCATCATCTGTGCATCTATCTTCACCACCACGAGCACCATTACAACATTCTGTACAAGCCGATCCATCACTATATTTTTTCAAATATACTTGTTTACAGTTTGGGAATCTTTCTTCATATGCTTTAATTTCTTGTGGAGAATACATGCAATATTCCTTACATTTTTCATGAGGTAATTCATCAAGTTCATAATCAATCCAATCCTGTGGATTCATTTGTCCGTAAGCGAAGTATCCACTAGAAAATCTATTGTAAAATAGTTCTTGAGATTCTAAAGGTAATGACTTTATAAAATTTTGAATATCATCTTCGTATTCGTATTCTTCACCATACCCATCATCATTTGAAACTTCGTCAGTCCATACTTTGTATTTTTTATCATAACACTCATCGCATAATTGGAACCTAGTATCTAATCCATCAAACCTACTACCATAACCCCTATAACAAATTGAATATGTATGTGTTGATTTATTCTTTAAACATTTCATACAAATATCTTCATCTTTTAGTGCAGCTATTCCTTTTGAGTTCAATCGTATTCTCCCTTCTTTTCCACTTGAAATTGTCGTTTTATTTGTTAATAGATATACATTTCTTTAATCGGTCTAAATCAGAAATAAGTTTTAATGCTAAAAACGCAGAGTTTCCATCTTTACCATCACATTCTGAAATAATTTTTTGAATTTCATTTTTACATACGTTAATAATTTCATAACATTTTTCTTTGTTCATATTTGCCTCTCTTTCCATTGAAACAGCTCTTTTATTTGCAACATTTAATTAGAATAGTCAGTAAGTTAACTGTAATGCAACAAGTGTTATATCCAATGAACTCAATCCATGATTTTCTATTGTCAAACAAATATTTCTTTCCTTTTATGGTTTTCACAAGATTAACTGCAAAGCAACTAGCAAAAGCAATAAATCCAGCTACAAACATCCAAAATAGTAAATATAAAAATATCACTTATCTTCCTCCTTTAACTTCTCAATCTCTTCCTTTAATCTTTCTATCTCATTACACAGGTCATCGTTTTTATTTTCTAGTCCAGTTATTTCACCTTCCAGTTTTCCATTCTCTGATTCTAACTCAAATACCTGCGATCTAAGTTCGTCTAATTCATCATCGAGGCACATAACACCTAATACCTCATATGCAAATTCAAGCCCAATCTTTTCTCTGCAAACATCAAATACATCTTCTTTAGTTTGAATATTTTCCCATTGCCCATCTATGTATACCATTAATCCTCCTTTCACCCGATTATCTCGATTGGAACTTTCCAGTAACTGTTTGTATTCATTCTGTAATATTCTTCAATTTCATTTTCACAATATTTTCCGTGTCTATCAGTACCAATCTGAGCTAACGCACACTCATTTTCCAATAAAAATACTTCGTCATATTCATGTGAATAATTATAATTGTCTTTATCTCTGCATCTACACTTGCCACATCTTTCAAGTTGTTTCAATTCATTATTCCGTGGAATCATATGTTCTTCTATATATGCATCTGCCTTTCCTTCATTTAAAAAAGCACCAACACAACTAGAATCATCACACGTTCCCCATGATTCATATACTAAATATACTTTACTCATTATATCCTCCTTATTTTCCATATGAAATTTGAGTTCTATATGCAAACTACCAACACTCAAACTCTTCTTCCCCAGAGCCATCTTCTATAAAGGTTACATTTTCTTTACCATATGCATCTATAAATCTTTCTACAATCCCATGTTTATCTAGGTCGTATGTGTTCTCCATTTCTGTTGCAAGGTCTTCTGTGAACTCTTCATAATCTTCCTCGCAATTATCATCTACTTCAATCTCTATCGAATGACTAAATGTTATCTTTTGTTGGAAATCAAATGTTTTTTTCATTCTTCTCCTCCTATTTCACCTCGAATTTAAATTTCATGCTATTTACGTTCTTTGTGATATTTTTAATTTTATTATTTTTTATTGAAACCGATTGTTTTTTATCAGCCCTATTTTCAATGTGCTGTACGACAACATCAATAACTTCTTTCAATATCAATTCCTCTTCTCTATCAATAAATGCTTCAATCTTGTCCCAAAATTCTTCTTCTTTTAGTTCCGAGAACACTTTATCATACCTATAAATATTAATATGCCTATAAAATATTTTTCCTGGTATTTTATAACATACGTCAAAATCAACCCCGTCAAGGTATGTATCTCCTACCCATAGTTTAGCTTTTACTCTCATTAATCCTCCTATATTCAATTTTAATCTTTATTGGAATTTTTGTTTGTTTATAAGTTAGTAGCAGTTGCCACGCTGCCACGATAGATAATCTATAATAATTCGCTCATATCATAGTTTTTTCTTATGTAATCAATAATATCAAAGCACTTATTCTTGATAAATTCATCATCTTTAAAAGATGGATGATAATTAACCATGCAATTCTTTTTGTCACCAGATTCATACTTATGTAGATCAAACGTAAACCACAGCAAAGGAATTTTATGTGCATTTTTAGTTAGCAACCTCTCAAATATTTTCATTTAATTCCTCCTGACTTTACTATGTTGATTGCATTATTTGAATTTATAACCATAGGACTTTCAAATGGGTTCATATCATCTTGTGTCTCTTGGTATGAATTTTGTTCTAGCTTCTCCAAAACCTTGTCCACGTTATAGGCAGTAGG
Organism: Cyanobacteria bacterium OH_CBB_238; assembly: GCA_023409995.1. GTDB lineage: Bacteria > Cyanobacteriota > Vampirovibrionia > Gastranaerophilales > Gastranaerophilaceae > JAEYQN01. Next base: position 4,386 of record JAEYQN010000063.1, read on the forward strand.
TTGATTATCTATTATAGCCATTACTGCATCAAAGAAGAGTAATTCGTGTAATTTTTTTGACTTATGTTTCTGTTCCTCAATAACTGTAATCAACGTACTTCTGCTGATTAAATCACTACTCATTCACTCACGCTCCTTATTTACCACATGAAATGTGGATTTTAAATACTATTTATTCTCATAATCTCCTGATATTACTTCGTCTCTTATATAAATTGGTATAAACCCAAATAACCAATAAGATGTTTTCTATATGTCTGTTGTTTGTTGTTATATTTTGAAAAACTATATGCTTTCCAACTCTTAATATAATATTTTTCTCTTCTAACTATCATAAATTGTCTTGCCTCCATCACTTGTCACTATTTTAATTTACTCTCAAATATGTAATACTCTTTCTTTAGAGTCTCAATTTCGTCTTCTGTTAGATTTCTATATTGTTCTTCTGTGAAATCTTTTCCGAGAATTAACCACTCAGCGAAGAAATACTCTTCTTTACTTATATCCATTATGATCCTCCACTTGAAATATTGATTTTAATTAGCATTCGTAAAAATCTCCATAATACCACTTAGTAATAAGAGCATAATCACAATAATCGTCACATTCCTCGCTATACTCTTTATCTAGAATATTTTTACACATCAGGCATGGACTAACTGGATCAATTGCTTTTATATCTTTACTATCTTTTTCAATATAGCAGTACATATCATATCCATCTTCATAGTAGTAATTCTCGTTATCTTCGTTTTCTATCTTTACTATATCTCCTTCATCCTTACCATATGTAGACTTTAAAAACTTTATATATTTCAAAATTTATACTCCTTTCCACTTTGAAACGTGAGTTTCGTTTACTAGTTGAACTTTCTGCCACACATCGGACAAAATTTAATCTTTACAGAAAGTCCGTCGTTGCCCATTCCTTTAACATCATATCCATACGCATTTAATTTTGTTATGTTTCCAGTTGTAAACACAATAGAAATTCCATAATCATTTGTTTTTCCGATTACGAGTGGTTTTGCCTTTTCACAATATTCACACATACTGTCTCCTTTCTATATGAATCATTTCTTTCATTGTTTAATCATCATAGCAGCACTCATCGAGTTCTATAATTCTTACCCTAACGATAAATGTATCCCTTTCCATAAATCTAATATCATCTCTCATTTCTTTTGCATAGTTGTAGCTGTGATACAGCTTGGCTTTTCTAATCTGTTTATCCCACTTGTTATAACCTATAAAGAAATATCCATCCCTATCTTTTACTGCAAAAGCAAAATCATCATTATTAAAAACTTCCATCCTTTCCGCCACTTAAAACCAAAATTTCATTTATATAATACGTTGCAGTTTCTCCTCATTTTATATAAATCTGTTACGCTTCTTTCTTTCCATATAACTCTGGCTGTAGTACTATAATTATTGCGTAAATATTCTCCACATATAGGACAATAATTTAGTTGATATTTAATATCACATTCCATTGTTTCATCTCCAAAAGATAGTCCACTAGGATAGACGCCAAACCCACATACTGGACAAATTGCGTATATTTGTGGATCGCCTATAAAACTTTCATATTTCCATATCACTTACTCAATACCTCCATTTGAGATGTTGTTTTCAAAGCATTTTTAATAACTCTCTTATTAACGTTTTATGAATTCCATCTTTATAGGCAAAAATACTGTAAATCTACTTTTCATCCATGGTTTATCATCTGTCGCAAACCTTTCATTATGTTCCTCGCCAAACACAAAATCTCCTATTTCATAAATCCTGTCATATGCATATAAATCATTTTTATTATCATCAGGTTCTTTCTTCTTATTATGAGTTTCTCCTTTTGCCAAACTGTGAATGATATCATCTGTTAAAAAATTGAAGAATGATAATGTACCATCACAACAACATCTTTCCATAGTAAAATACTCAAACTCAGCATTTGGATTATAAATAATAGAATTCCCAAACTCTACTGCTTTTTCATTTTCATCTAATCCAGTA
>JAEYQN010000095.1 GCA_023409995.1 Cyanobacteria bacterium OH_CBB_238
CTAATTCGCAGAGTGCAATAATAGGAAATACATCAGCACCTGATTCATCAAAGGGAAGCAGATTAGTAATAGTAACACCAGAGGATAGTAGTGGAGATACAATCCAAAGATCATTAATAGACTTTTATCAAAAGACCTCTACAGGTATGACTAATATTGGCAGGATTGCTTTTGAAAATGGAGGTGATGATTCATCTATTGAATATCCTCCAAAAGGCAGTTTGGCAATAGGAAAAGAAACACTTCTAAATTCTTCAGGAGATGGGAATACTGCATTTGGATGCCAAGCATTAAAAGCAAATACAACAGGCTCTATAAATACAGCAATTGGTTTTCAATCATTGAAAAATAATACTATTGGTGGTCATAATACTGCAGTAGGCAATGGCTCAATGAAGTATAATACCTCTGGTAATGAAAATACAGCAGTTGGAATGTTTGCAATGATGTATAACCAAACTGGAATCAATAATTCTGCAGTTGGTGATGCTGCTATGTATCTTAATACGACAGGTTCAAATAATTCGGCTTTTGGTACAGATGCATTAAGGCTTAATACTTTAGGCAACGACAATGTCTCAGTTGGTGAAGAATCACTATTACTAAACACAACTGGAAATAATAATACCGCTGTTGGAAGTCAATCTTTGTATAGTAACAATTCAAGTTCTAATACTGCTGTCGGTTTTCACTCATCTTGGGCTAACACATCTGGAGGTCTTAATGTTTCTGTTGGTAGCGATAGTTTGCTGTCTAACACAATTGGTAGTAGAAATGTTGCTGTTGGAGGTATCACATTAAGTCATAATACAGAAGGTTGGGATAATGTTGCAGTAGGCTTACATGCACTGCTTGAAAATACCACGACTGGAAATAATACTGCCGTTGGAGTGGGTGCTTTGCGTGATATAAAAGGTGGAGAGCATAACACTGGACTTGGTTGGGGGGCAATGATAACCAAAACAGGTGGAAGCAGAAATGTTGCAATCGGATCATATGCAATAAATTCTCTTGGAAATGGTAATGAAAATACTGCTTTGGGAGTTGGAGCTTGCTCTAATATTTTAGGTGGTAGTGATAATGTGTGTTTAGGATATTCAGCGGGACCAACATCCGAAACCTCTAATCAATTATTTATAGACAATAGACAAACAAGCGCACCTCTAATCTTTGGAGATTTCTTGGCTCGAAGCGTAAAGATAAATGGTGCATTGACTGTGAATAGTTTTACAAATCTTTCTGATAAGAGGATAAAAAATGTTAGTGAAGAAAATAATATAGGACTCGAGAGAATTCTTAAATTAAAAGTTTTTGACTATACATTCAGAAATACAGTAAATGACAAAAGAAAACATACTGGTATACTTGCTCAAGATTTACAGAAAGTTATACCCAATGCAGTAGTGGAGGGGCCAGGAAATGGCAAATACAAATCACTTTTATATATTGATTCTAACGAGATATTGTTCACTTGTGTGAATGCAATCAAACAGCTCTACACAAAAATTGTGGATAGTAATTCACAGATTAGTTGCTTGAATGAGAAGATTTTTGAGTTAGAAAAACAAAATAGTAATTTGAAAACACAAATAATTAGTATTGGTGTAAAACAGCAGTCAGATCATAGCAAAATTTTGCAATTAAATGATAAATTACGACAATTAGAAATCAAAACAACCAACAAAAAATAAATAGTTTTAGTAATGATCTACTTGCAAAATATATTAAAAGGTATTACTATAAATCATGTAGTCAACAAATAATTGAGTTGTCTATTTGTTTAGTATAGGGGTGATATTTTGCATACTATTAAGGCGCAAGCATTGTTCAATAGTGTAAATGAGTTGGATGATATTTCGTTAGAAAATACAGATGAAATATCTTTGGATTTTTCGGAAGTAAAGGACATAGAACTAAAAGATATTACTACCTTATTAAATATCCAAAAGGTTGCAGTTTTGAATAAAAAAAGATTAAATATACAAAATGTGTGCCCTGATGTTCTTCAGATTTTGGAGATTACAGGTCTTTATAAGACTTTTTCAAACATGATGTCTAACCCAATATTAATATCAAAGAGGATGAATCTTTCTTCATGGAAATAGGTTCTTTTTATGTAGTTGCGACTCCTATTGGTAATCTTGGTGATATAACTTTAAGAGCTATAGAAACATTACGGTCTGTTGATTATATTGCTTGCGAAGACACAAGAGTTACAAGAAAACTGTTAGATAAATATCAGATAACGGTTAAGCTATTTGATTATCAAAAATTTAATGAGAAAGAATGCAGTGAGAAAATAATAAAACTTCTAGAGCAAGGTTCTTCTATTGCTCTCGTTTCAGATGCTGGTACCCCTGGAATATCAGATCCGGGGAAAGTCTTGTTTGAAGAACTTCGTAATAAAGATATAAATATAACGCCAATACCAGGTTCCTGTGCTGTTAGTACGTTTCTCTCTGTTCTTGGCAGGGAAGATGAAACTTTTGTTTTTCTTGGTTTTTTACCAAAATCTAAAATAAAACAGATGGAGCTTATTGGGAAATATAACCATACTAATACTATATTTTATGAGTCTCCTAATAGGCTTTTAGAGACATTAACTAATATAAGAGACGAATTTGGCTCTGATAAAAAAATTGCAGTTGGTAGAGAGCTTACAAAAGTTTATGAAGAAGTTAAAGTTGATTCTGTATCAGAAATATTAGATTATTACAGCAATAATGTCTTAAAGGGTGAGTTAGTTGTTATGCTTTATTCTGAGAACAAAGCCGTGTTGGATGATAGCGAATTTATCACAGAAATAAAAAAACTCAAAAAAGAAGGATTTTCTGATAAAGATATTTCGAAAATCCTTTCTACATTATTTGATGTTAATAAAAATAAAATTTATAAAATGAGTTTAAGTTTATAGTGGCAAGTGTGCTGAATAAACAAGGCTCGCCCAATTTGTATAATAGCTTATTTGAGTAGCAGAACCTGTTGGTACATAAACTTTGAATTGACCGTCTGCAGGAATTCCTAAAGCATTCGCTATGGCTGCTTGAATAACTTCTGCATGGGTGACTATAATTAGTCTGTTTCCTATATTTTCTTCAATTATTTTATTTATCGTGCCTTGTACTCTCTTATTTAAGGCTTTTGTGTTTTCGCCGCCTTCCGGCCAGTAGTTTTCTCTGTCGTTATGGTAACACTCAAGCATTTGAGGATATCTCTGCTCTATTTGGTCAAACGATAATCCGCTCCAAAGTCCTGCTTTTCTCCCTTTTAGAGAGCTTATTATTTCAAAATCTTTCTTGCAAATTTTAGACAAAATTCTTGTGCTTTGAATTGATCTTAATGCAGAACTAGAGTAAACTCTATCTATTTTAAGGCCTTTTTCTTTTATCCAATGTGATATTTTTTCCATTTCCAATCTTCCATTTTCGTTGATTGGGGGATAATTTTCGTCATCAAATAGGCGATTTTCTTCTGTATAAAGAGTAGAGCCGTGTCTTATAAATGTAATTTTGCATTTTCTTTTGAACATTTTAATTCTCTTATATTTGTATTACTGTTTAGCAAAGTGTTTTTTTGTGTTTTAGAGTTTCTGTATTTTATATGTTAAAGGTTCTAGCAATGTTATGAATCTCTATTGTAATTATATCATTAAAAATAGGGCTGTTTGAAAATTACGCAAAATGTATTAGAATTAGGCTATGAAAAAAATATTTCTAATATATCCGCCGTCAGTTGTAATGAATAGAGAAGGGCGTTGTCAGCAACCGGTTAAAGATCTTATTGTGATTCCTCCTTTGCCTCCATTGGAGTTAATGTATTTAGCCTCTATTGCTAAAGGGTTAGGTTTTGAGTGTAAAATAAAAGACTACAGTATAAAAAATGAAACATTAGATGATTTTAAAAATGATATAGAAAAATATAAGCCTGATTACTTGCTTGCGAATGTTGCATCTACTACGTTAATTAATGATATAAAAGTGTTTGATATTGCGAAGTCTGTAAATCCTGCGATAGTTACTATTGCAACGGGTGCTCATTTCCTCACCTATGCATCTGAAACACTAAAAACGTGTTCTTCTTTGGATATAGCTATAAAGGGCGAATCAGAATTTACGCTAAGAGATATTCTAGAAAATGAAACATTATCTTCTATAAAAGGTATTGTATATAAAAAATTGGATGAAATAGTTGTAAATGAGCCGAGATCATTTATTGAGAATTTGGATGAAATACCATTTCCAGCCAGAGATTTAGTTGATAACACTCTGTTTAGGCGTCCAGACAATGATAAAATTCAGACAATCGTGAAAGTCTCTAGAGGCTGTCCTTTTCATTGTTTCTTTTGTCTTGCTACTCCTGTTTCTGGTCATAAAGTGAGATTTCGGAGTGCTCATAATGTATTGAAAGAAGTACAAGAGTGTATTGATAAATATAAGATTAAAAATTTTATATTTTGGTCCGATATCTTTGATATAGATAGAGGTTGGGTTGTTGAGCTTTGCAATTTAATTATTTCTTCTGGTGTAAAGATAATCTGGAGTGCAAACACAAGAGCTGACCTTATGGATGAAGAGTTGGCTAAATTAATGTATAAAGCCGGTTGTAGATTGGTTAGTATAGGTGTAGAAAGTGGTTCTCAAGAAATTCTTGACAAGATGGGAAAGCGAATTACTCTGTCACAAGCTAGAGAAACAGTAAATGTATTTAAAAAAGCAAAAATTAAAGTATATAATTATTTTGTCATTGGACTGCCTTGGGAAAAAGAAGAACATATAATGCAGACTATTAATTTTGCATTAGAGTTAGATAGTGATTTTGTAAGTTTTTATACAGCTGCGGCTCTCCCTGGAACTAGATTCTATGAATATGTCCAACAAACAAATCTTGGAGATGTTGATGATCCTGATGCTTACAAAGATGCGTATTATCATCCTACAGTTCCGACTAATTACCTGACTAAGTCCAAAATTCTGGAGTTGCACAGGTTAGCTATGAGAAAATTTTACATTAGGCCTTCATACATAATAAAAAGATTGCTAAGCATACGTTCATTTGCTGAGCTTAAAAACTATACTAAAGCTGGGTCGTATTTGATTTTTCAATCTAAGGGTTGCTGATACAGCTATCTTGTATCTATTTTGGAACTTGTGTTACAAACCCTTGTTAAATTGGCGCTAATCTTATATTTGTATTACAATGTTTAATATGTATGAATAAGAAACTTGGGGAAAAGTATGGTAACACAAGCAAATGCAAATTATGATGCTAGTAATATTAGGGTTCTAGAGGGGCTGGAAGCAGTTAGGCTAAGACCGGGCATGTATATAGGTTCAACCAGCCAACGTGGCTTGCACCATTGTATATATGAAATAGTAGATAACTCTATTGACGAATCTTTGGCAGGTTTCTGTAAGCAGATTAAAGTTACTATTAACCAAGATGAAAGCGTAACTGTTGAAGATGATGGTCGTGGTATTCCAGTTGATGTTAAGCCGGAAACAGGTAAATCAGCATTAGAGATTGTTCATACTGTTTTGCATGCTGGCGGTAAGTTTGGAGATGGCGGATATAAAGTATCTGGTGGTCTTCACGGCGTTGGCGCTTCTGTTGTAAATGCACTATCTGAGAAAATGATTGTTGAAGTTTCTCGTCAAGGTTTTGTACATAGACAAGAATATATGAGAGGTGAGCCGTTAGCCCCAGTGGAACAAATCAGAGAATCTGAAAAAACTGGCACAAAATCAACTTTTTGGCCTGATCCTGAGATTTTTACCGAAACTACTCAATTTGATAGAGACGTCATTATGAACAGATTGAGAGAAATGGCATTTCTTAATAAAGGCCTTAAAATTATTTTTACAGATGTTAAATCTAATACAGAGCAAATTTTTTACTTTGAAGGTGGTATTGCAAGTTACGTAGAGTTCTTAAATAAAAATAAGACGGTTATGTTTGAACAGCCTGTTTATATTGAAAAAACCGTAGAAGGTATGTATGTTGAAATTGCTCTTCAGTATACAGATGCATACAATGAGTCGGTTTTAAGCTTTGCTAACAACATTAATACTCACCACGGTGGAACCCATTTAACTGGCTTTAGAAATGCAATTACACGTGTTTTAAATGATTATGCGAGAAAAAATAATATATTGAAAGACGCGGATACAAACCTTTCAGGTGATGACGTAAGAGAGGGGTTGACGGCAATTGTAAGTGTTAAATTGTCTGATCCTCAATTTGAAGGTCAAACAAAAGAAAAACTGGGTAATGCCGAGGCCTTGGGTGCAGTTAATGATGTCGTAAGAGATAAGTTTCAAGAGTGGTTGGAATTTAATCCTAAACATGCCAGAACTATAATTGAAAAGACGCTTCAAGCGCAAAGAGCAAGAGAGGCAGCAAGAAAAGCCAGAGAGCTCACCAGGAGAAAATCTGTGCTGGAAAACTCTACATTGCCGGGTAAACTTGCTGACTGTTCAAGTCGAGAGCCTGAAAAGTGCGAACTCTACATTGTAGAGGGTGATTCTGCGGGCGGTTCTGCTAAGCAAGGTAGAAATAGAATGTTTCAAGCAATTCTTCCACTTAGAGGCAAAATTCTAAATGTTGAAAGAGCTAGATTGGATAAAATCTACAATAATAATGAAATTCAGTCTATGATACAAGCTCTTGGTATAAACATAAGTAGAAATGAAGAAGATGTTGATATTGAGAAACTGCGTTATCACAAGATCATTATAATGACAGATGCTGACGTTGATGGGGCTCACATAAGAACACTCCTTTTGACGTTCTTCTTTAGATATGCAAAACCATTAATTGAAAATGGGTATATATATATAGCACAGCCACCTTTATATAAAGTTTCTGCTGGTAAGACTTCAGAATATTTATATGATGATAGAGCTTTGGATAGAACTCTCAGAGAAAGAGGAGTCAGTGGTGTTTGTCTTTCTGACAAAACAAAACAAAAAGTCTGTTCAGAATCAGAATTAGTAACGTTGTTGGGTAGTATGTCCAGCTATTATAATTCATTCAACAGCCCTATAATTAATACAATTCCTTCAGTTATTGTTAGAGCATTAATAAGATCTGAAGTGGAAGTTGAAGATTTTACTGAGCAAGAAAAAATGAATACTGTAACTGAATATATTCAACATTATATGAAAGACCATGCTGAAAATTATGGCATATCTGAGGCTAAAAACTATAAAGCAGAACTAAAACATAATTTTGAAACAGGAAAATATAGTATAAGAATTGAACTCGGTGCTGATATTGAACCTATTTCAATTACTCAAAACCTTATTAAATCTACTGAATTTAAAAGAATTAAGCAGGCTTATCCAAATATAAGGAACTTCTTAATTGAGGAGGAGAAAACTCTAATTCTAGAGACTGGTTCAGAAGAATTTCAAATAACCTCATTCACTGACTTACAAAGAATAGTTGAAGAAAGAGGTAAAAAAGGGTTAACAATCCAAAGATTCAAAGGCCTTGGCGAAATGATGCCTCAGCAATTGTGGGAGACAACTATGGATCCGGCAAATAGAACTCTTTTGAAAGTTAATATTGAAGATGCTATGTTGTGTGAACAACTATTTGATATTCTAATGGGTGATAAAGTTGAACCTAGAAGAGATTTTATTGAGTCAAATGCTGTTTATGCTACAAACATTGATACATAAAATTGGTTAGAGGCAAAGATTAATATTCTTTGCCTTTTATTTCAAGTGTTTATCTGTGACACTATGAAATTATCGAGGGAACGTTGGTGGGTATAATAATCAATTTATTCAAAAAAACAGTGACAAAGGTAGTGCTAGGTGTTTTGGTGCTTATTTTTCTATTGTCTTTGTTTGTTTTTTGGGGTTGGTATGAAAAACAATATAATAAGCTCTGGGGCTTTTACTATGTGTATAAAGGTGATAAAGCTTATCAATCTCAAAAATATCAAAAGGCCATAGATTATTATCAATCTGGACTTAAATATTATCCTGAACATTCTAAAGCACAGTGTAACTTGGGTAATATTTATGTGGCTTTTGAAAACTATTATGCAGCCAGAGATTCATATGAAAATGCCTTGAGGTATAATCCAAATTTTATAATTTGCAGAATGGATTTGGGTATCATATTATCAGAGAGATTGGCTAACTATGATGAAGCAATTCAGCAGTATTCAAAAGTAATTGACTCTCGCCCTCTATTAATTCATCTTCCATTTGTTTATAACAATATAAATAGCGTAAAAGATAATAAAGGTATTGCTTACTATAATATGGGGCTTGCTTATAAAGGAAAGTCTGTTTATATGGGGGAAAGAACATTAGCTTCACACCAATATTTGGAAAAAGCTAAAGATGCATATATTAAAGCTAAAAAAATATTAAAAAAAGACTATGATACACATTATAATCTTGCGTTGACGAATCATTTGCTTGGTAATTATAAGGATGCAGGATTAGAGTATTGCAGAGCTATTGAAATAAGTCCTGAAGACTACGAAGCCCATTATAATTTGGCTCTTCTACTAAGAACGATGAAATTGTATAAAGAGTCTTTGGATGAGTTTGAAAAAGCTGGGTTGATTCTTGATATAAAAGGAGATACTTCCAAAATAAATTATATTTATACTGTTTTAAATGAAGTTAAGCAAAAAATTATAAACCAAGGTGGTTATGATTATTTAGAAAACCATAGAGATAGCACAGCTATTGATGAACAAGATATAATATATACAAGGGGTAAAGTTTTGATACCGGACAAAGCAGATGATGAAATGCTTAAAAGTTTTAAAAGTTGTCCTTCAAAAAAATATTTTAATGAAATGTAGGATATTTGATGAGCTATACAAACAAACTTGAAAATAAAGAAATAGATTTTCTTATGAATGTTTCCAGAGTTCTTGTGGATGAATCTGAATCAGGCAGAGTGGTTGAACGTCTGAATTCGGTATTTTCTGAGTATTATCCTGTAAAAAAGGTAACATTTGCAGTATGGGATTCTACTTCATCAAAGTTAAGAGAGTTTTTAAAAGAGTGGAGTTCTTTTTGTGAAGGTGAAGGGTGTGCTGATTTAAGGTCAGCTTATGACCAATTTAGTTCGCATGGAAAAAATAAAATCATATTTAATGGCGTCATTTTGGATTTTAATACTACTAAAGCTGAGTTAACAAAAATACAATCGACTATTTCTTCTGAATCTAATGCTCTATATTTTCCTATTCAATCTCGTGGTGAGTTGTTGGGAACAATAGAGGTCTTGTTCTCAGGGCTTGTATATAATGAAATAAAAGAACAGAATTTTTTAGCAGTTCAACACTTAGCTCTGACCCAAATATCAACAATGATACTTAATTATATTCTAAAAGAAAAGATGGAAGTTAGCCTTAATTTTTATGAAGCAATGAAAGATATAGCGAAAATAATAGAGAGCCAGTATGAACTTACATATATAATTCCACTTATTGGTGAAATGATAGACAGATTTATTTCAGCTCATCTCATTTATATATTTATAAAAAATAAAGAAGGTAAATATGAACTATTGTGGCCTAATGCTTGCAAGGATAGAGAAATAAATGTTCTATTAGAACGAATTAAGATTGATACGGATTACATTATTTCTGAGAATAAGAAAATAGGCGTATTTCCATTGATAAATGAAAATACCATTTTAGGGGCAATTGTAGCGTATAGTAATTTTGATGTTCTTGTACAAAATGAGGTGGAGTATTTGCTTCAGCTCAGTAAACAATCAAGTGTTACTATACAAAGAGCAAACGTATATGCTGAGGTTTTAAAACATGCAACTTTAGATGCACTTACTGGATTGAACAATCGCAGGCAGTTTGAAACACGTTTAAATCAGGAGTTTGCCACTGCAAAAAGAAAAAATACTCCTCTATGCTGTATGATGTTGGATGTTGATTATTTCAAAAAAGTTAATGACTCATATGGGCATGCTGCAGGCGATTGCGTGCTAAAAGCCGTGTCCCAATTAATAATAAGAGAAATAAGAGAATATGATATAGCCTCAAGATATGGAGGAGAAGAGTTCTTCATCTTATTACCCCAAACTAACTTAGAAGAAGCTAGCTTTGTTGCCCAAAGACTAAGAAAAGCTGTTGAAGAAGCTAAAATGGATATCTCAGAAGCAAAAATTCCTGGAGTTTCATATTTAAAAGTCACAGTGAGTATTGGTGTAAGTGATTTTATGTCTGATGAAACTTCTGATGAATTCTATCAAAATGCTGACAGGGCACTTTATGAGGCAAAACATAGGGGTAGAAATAAAGTTGTAATCTACAATCGGGACACAGAGTGTTCTGTATAACCCTTATGTAACAGCTAATCTCTAGAATTTGTCTATTTTTATTTTGTAAGGTATAATATAGGTAGGTGTTTAATTTTAGGTGGTTTATCTGTGAATCCTGATTTAAAGCAAAAAACTCAATTTAAGAATCAAAAGAGGAAAAATGAGATAAGAGTTAAATACTCATTTTTGACCCTCGTGTTGTTAATTTGCCTTGCTCAAGTTGGTATTGGAGCATTTATGAATATTACTAAAAGTATTAATTATAAAGGCAAGATAAAAAAAATGAATCAGCTAAAGGCAGAAGCCACAGTTGAAAATAAAAAATTAAAAAATGAATTGGAAGATTTTAATTCAAATAAAAGTTTAGAGGCGATAGCAAGAAATAACCTTAAGATGGCAGGGGACGATGAAGTTCTTGTTATTATTAATAAAAAACAGGAAACTGCAAAGAATAAAAAATAGCAAAGAAAAACCCAATAACTAAACTTATCGGGTTTGAGATTACAATTATGTGTTGAAACCTTTTTGAATTGCTTTGTTTGTAAAAATCTATTTTATTGCAACAAGTCTTGATGAAATACCCATGTCGGAGTTAATCATTTTGGCACTTGCTAAAGCCATTGCTCTTCTTTTTTTTGCACCTCTAAGCAAAAATTCTACTCCTTCAGAAATGTTGCTGGTTGGAGTTTTAGCCTTCTTTATCATTATCACACATCCTATTTATCTCATATTTTTTTTATCGACAAATTTAATCTATTCTTAAGTCATTTTTTCTCTAGTGTTACATTTGTTTACACTAATGTTCTGTTTTTGAGAATTGGAATAGCCCAGACCTTGCAAATACTTATTTATCCTATATAGCATTTATTGCTTTACACTAAAACTAAAATTAGCTATTATAGAAGGAATTAGATATGCCATGATCTTGTTTAGTCTCTGATTTTGAAGGGTGATGTACTACAATGAACTTGAAAAAAATAAGAATGGGGTTCTCAATAGCAGAAGCATTAATTACATTAATGATAATTAGTATGATTTTAGCTGCTGTGTTGCCGGTTGTATCCAAAAAAAGAAACACCAATGATTCTGTATGGCAGTATGTATCCAATGGCACAGGGGCAAATAGCTCGGCTTATTTTGCTTTAGGTAACTCACAATCTGCTATTTTGGGTTATTCTTCTCTGCCAGATTCTTCAAATAAAAGCAAGCTTGTTGTAGTGGCTCCAAAGGAGGATTTTGATAATGATGATTATCCGATACAGCGCTCTTTGATAGATTTTTATCAGCAACAATCGGGTGTTCCAGCTTTGGCTAACACAGGTAGAATTGCTTTCGATACAAATGGAAATATTGCTATAGGCAGAGATTCTTTAACTGCTACTACGCCTCTCGGTCCAACGGATGATGAGGATGGTAGTGCAAATACTGCTGTCGGTTTTAGAGCTCTCTCTGCTAATTATTTAGGGTATAATAATACTGCTTTGGGGAATAAAGCTTTGGAATCTAATGTTGCAGCTTCAGATAATGTAGGTGTCGGATATCGAGCATTGCAGAGCACCACAGGTAGTGGTAATACTGGTATTGGTTCCCAGGCATTGGCTAGCAATAAGGGAGCTCAAAATACGGCAGTTGGTTATAACGCATTAAGAAATAATACCTCTGGAATCAGTAATGTAGCTATTGGTAGTGGTGCTGGAAATAATACTAATGATAGTAACAAGCTATATATTGAATCTAATACAGCTTTTACAGGCGTAAATTCATTGATTTATGGTGATTTTGCCGCACGCTTTATAAGAATAAATGGTACTATTTTTAATGCTTCTAATGTTGCATACATTGCTTCAGATAAAAGATTAAAAGATATAAAATGTAATTTTTCTGACGGAATAGATAAAATTCTTAAAATAAATCCTGTTTCTTTTGTGTATAAAAAAGATCCTAAAAAGCTTGTAAAAACAGGGGTTATTGCCCAGGATCTTCAGAAGATTTTCCCTGATTCAGTTACGAAAGGTCCTGATGGGTATCTTTATGTGGACACATCAGAAATTCTTTTTGCACTCGTTAATTCAGTAAAACAACTTCATTTAACGGCGACATCTAATGCGGACAAAATTACTAATTTAGAAAATATTGTAAAAACACAACAAGAAGAAATTAACTTGATAAAGCAGCAAAATGAATTGTTGGTGAAGCAATTGAGTCTACAAAAAAACAAAAAACATTAGTAAATTTGCATATTCTTTTTCTGTTATAATGTTTTATAGGTGTAGATGGATTAAAATCAGTATTGGAGAAAAAAGTGGGATACGAAATTTTATCAAAAATAGAGCTTTGCCCAAATCAGTATGAACTAAGAATAAAAGCTCCTTATATAACAAGAAATGCAAAAGCGGGTCAGTTTATCATTTTGAGAGTTGATAAAAATGGTGAAAGAGTGCCTCTTACAATAGCAGATGTTGATAAAACTAATGGCGAGCTTACAATTGTATTTATGGCTGTTGGGTATTCTACAAAGAATCTTGCGGAACTTAATGTTGGTGATGAGATTGCTGATTTAGTAGGTCCACTGGGGAAACCGACTGATATCGAAAAGTATGGAACCGTTGTTTGTTTAGCAGGTGGTTATGGTGCTGCTCCTTGTTATTTAATTGCTAAAGCTTTTAAAGAAGCAGGTAACAAAGTTTATATGATTATGGGAGCAAGGACAAAAGATTTGATTTTTTGGGAAGATAAAATGAAAGATGCTTGCACAGAGCTGTTTATTACAACAGATGATGGCAGTTATGGAACAAAAGGTTTTGTAACAAATATTTTATCTGATTTGATGGGTAAAGAAAAAATTGATTATGCGATTGCTGTTGGACCTATGCCGATGATGAGAGCTGTTGCGGAACAAACTAGAGGTACTGAGATTAAAACCGAAGCAAGTATGAACCCAATAATGGTTGATGGAACTGGAATGTGTGGGGCTTGCAGAGTAACTGTGGGTGGCGAAGTTAAATTTGCTTGTGTTGATGGTCCTGACTTTGATGCTCATAAAATTGACTTTGATGAGGTTATGAACCGAAGCAGAGTGTATAAAAATCAAGAAAAACATAGAGACGAAAACTGTAATTTACTAAAACAGGCTGATGTTCTTGGTAAGTAGCCTATAGATTGGAGAAAAAATGAGCCTTCCTATTTGTCCTTTAATGAGTGCTGGGAATTCTATTGAGGTTATTTGTGCACAAGATAAATGTGCTTGGTACGTCAAGAGTTACAAAACGTGTTCAGTTTTCTTGTTAGGACACAATGCTGTTCTTGATATCAAACAAAAACAATCTTTGTTAAAAGAAAAAAAATAGGGGACTTTCCCCTATTTTAAAATCTCTAATTCTCTCTCTCGTTTTGTTTTGTGAATTAATTTGAACTTATTTTTGATTTTCCTTTAGAGTTGTATTGACTAATTAAAACTTTTGCTTCATTCACTGGAATCGCAAACCCAATGCCAATATTGGATTTATTATTATCAGGATTGAATATTGATTGACTGATTCCGATAACTTCACCTTCAGCATTTACTATTGGTCCACCAGAACTTCCGGGATTTATTGCTGCATCAGTTTGAATTTTATTTCTTGTATAGTCTATTCTGGAGACTATACCAGTTGTTAATGTTCCGTTAAATCCAAAAGGATTCCCAATAGCTAATACTTTCTGTCCGACCCTCAATTTTGAAGAATCACCAAGCCTTATTATGGGAAGATCTTTTTTAGGAACTATTTTTAAAAGAGCTAAGTCTTTATTCTTTCCGAGAATGCTAGTTACATTGGCTTTATAGACTTCTCCATTTGCAGTAGTTACTTCTATTGTTTTTGCTCCATCAATTACATGAGAGCTGGTTAAAATTAAACCATTAGATTCAATAACGCATCCGGTACCGCTCGAAATGCCATCATCTACTTGAGCATCGACGGCAACAATTGCTGGATTTATTTTTTCATAAACAGTAATATTTATTAATTCATCTTGATCAACGTTTTTGTTGAAACTGTATGAATAAGCGGATTGGTTACCTACTGCCAATATAAAAGCAAATATAATTGCAAAAAGTTTTGAATATAATTCTCTCATTTTTCCCCACTCGTGTTTCCTATATACCACATTTAACAGCTATTTAATATTTCCCACATTGCCGAATTAGACTCATCGTTTTATATATTAAATTGTCTATTATAATTTCAATCCAAAAAAAATATTTAATATCTGTTTTGTATTGTCTAAGTTTTGGCTTATAATTGTATAAGAGGATTGCGTTTTGAAGACTATAATATCTAAGGATAGTGATTTAATAAAAGACTTGTCTCGCATTGTTGGCAGAGACAATATTCTTTTTGAATTAGACGAACGCTATTCATATTCTTTTGATGCAACTAATATTTCTGATAATTCAGGAATTGCAGATATAGTGGTTTTTCCCACTACCACTCCTCATGTCAGTAGGATTCTGGCATATGCTAATGAAAACCTAATACCTGTTGTGCCCAGGTGTGCCGGTACGAATCATGTTGGGGGCTGTATTCCAATAAATGGAGGTATAGTTCTTAGTTTTGCAAAAATGAATAAAATATTGAAAATAAATAAAGAGAATTTAACCTGCACTGTTGAGCCAGGAGTTGTGATTGCTGACTTAAAGAATGCAGTAGCAAAAAATAACTTATTTTACCCTCCAGACCCGTCTAATTTTGCAGTCTCTATGATAGGAGGAAGTATCGCTTTGTCTTCTGGTGGTTCTACTTCTTTTAAATATGGGACAACAAAAGATTACGTTTTGGATTTAGAGGTAGTATTGGCAGATGGTTCGGTAATAAATACTGGTAGTTCGTGTTCGAAAAATGTTACCGGATATAATTTGACTCAGCTATTTGTTGGATCTGAAGGGACATTGGGTATTGTTACAAAAGCTACATTAAAATTGCTACCTTGTTTTGAGTCTAAAAAAGTTATGCTTGTTTATTTTGCTTCAATTGAAGATGCCTCTAAATCTGTTAATTCGATAATATCTAACTTGATAACTCCAACCGTTATGGATCTGATGGATAAGAAGACGTTAAGAACAATTGAAGATTTTTATCCCTCAGGATTGTTGGTGAATGAAGAAGCAGCCTTATTGATTGAGGTTGATGGACCAGAAGATTCACTCAACAGACAATATAAAACAATAAAGGAAATTTGCAGAAGCCATGGAGCTACTGATATAAGACTAGCGGAATCAAAAGAAGAAGCTGATAAAATTTGGACAGCCAGACGTGCTGCATACGGGGCTACAGCAAAACTTGCCCCTGTGGTGGTTAATGAGGATATTGTTGTTCCTAGGGAAAATATTGTTAAACTTGTTTTGGGTTTACAAGAAATTGGTATAAAAAATTCTTTAACGATGTGTATAATGGGGCATATCGGTGATGGTAATATTCACCCAAATATTGCTTTAGATCCTAGAAAGTCGATAGAATTAGAACGTTATAAGAAAGCCCAGCAAGAAATTTATGATTTAACAATATCTCTTGATGGAACTTTGTCTGGCGAACATGGGATAGGATGTGAAAAATCCAAATTTTTAAATAAGGTCCTTTCTAAAAATGTTATTGATATTATGAAGCAGATGAAAATGCTCTTTGACCCTAGAAATATTTTAAACCCAGGAAAACTATTTCATTCGGGTGAGTAGCTTAGAAGTTATTATGGATTAGTAAAAGGAGAAATAATATGTCTTACTGTATAGTGAATTGTACAACCTCAAATAAAAAAAATGCTGTAGAAATAGCAAAAGCATTAATCGAGAATAAATTTGCAGCATGCATAAATATAGTACCTAATGTAGTTTCTATATACAAATGGGAAGACAATATATGTGAAGGTGAAGAATTTTTATTAATTATTAAAACTCAAAAAAAATTATTCAAAAAAGTTGAAAAATTAATTCTTGAAAAACACGAATATGAAGTGCCTGAAATAATATGTACACCTATTGATAAAGGCAATGAAGAATATTTGAAATGGTTAAAATCTGAGACTAAAGGATGTTAGCGACAAGCGAAGATAAAAATAAGATAAACAAAAGAATATTAATAAAATTTCTTGAAAGTTTAGATATAAACGTGAACACCAATACAAAAGCTAGGGGACATCAGGGTTTTTTTCTGAAAAATAGAATTGATGTCTCTAAGCTTCTTAATGATGAGCGTTCTATTGAAGTTATGGTGCATGAGTTTGCCCATTACATTCATAGCAAAATTGAGAATGATATACACAAGACAGGGGGATCTCTTGAAAAACTCTTTTGTTATGCAGACTGTAAAATAATAGAGAATGAGTTAAAAAAAGTAACTCAGTTTGTAGATAAGTCATCAAGAATGCTAACCTTAATGCGAATGAAAGACGAAACTTGGTTAGAAATAAAAACTCATGATGTAATTATTAAAAAGGATTATCCTAAATTTCAGCGATCCAAAAAATTTTGTGAATTTGATAAATATATAAAAAAATCAGATGCTAAATATCTTCTAAAATACGATAGAGTTAAAATTTTGACGCCGTTTCTTAAAAGAGAAAAAATCATAAGTATTGCAAATCTTGATTCTGATTATGATATGCCAAGAGCATTCTCCTCATATATAAAAATGAAGTCATATCAAAGAAAGCAGTCTAGAATATCAAGAAGAATAAATAAGTTGAACAAATACTACAATAGGCCTTCAGAATTGTTTGCCAGATTTGTTGAAGGTTATTTTATAGACAGGGATTCTGTTGTTAAGCTAGCTCCTTATACTACGCTTAAATTCAATGAACTTATGGCTAAAGGTTATTATTTTGAATTGCATAAAATATTTGATATGTTTTAAGTCTGATGATACATCGATAAAATGATGGATAATTATAAAAAATGGACTAAAATTGTTGTATGAAAAGAGTCATTGCATATGTTCATTCTCACTGGGATAGAGAGTGGTATAGAGATTTTCAAGAATTTAGGCTTAGGTTAATTGAAGTTTTTAATAAAATTTTGAATGAACTTGAGTCTGGCGATTTACCAGAGTTCTATTTTGATGCTCAAACCGCAGCCCTTGAGGATTTTCTGGAAATTTTCCCAGAGAAAGAGTCAGTAGTTAAGCAATTAATTAAAGATAAAAAGCTATATATTGGTCCTTTTTATTGTTCTACTGATTCATTTTTGACTTCTTCAGAAAGCATGATAAGGAATATTTTTTTAGGTATTCAAAAATCAGAGAGCTATGGCTGTCATGATTTTATCGGGTACTTAGCTGACACCTTTGGACATAGTCAATCTATGCCTCGCATTTTTAAACATTTTGATATTGATAAAGCTGCTTTGTGGCGAGGTGTTCCTGATTTACCTGCTGATATAAATTGGGAAAAAATTAAAACAACAAATCTTATACAAGGATATTTTCAGGATTTTTTAAGCTTGGATGTTCCTATGCATAAAAAGGCTGAATTTTTAAAATTGTATTTAGATAAAATTTCACAAAAAAGTTCAGATATAATCTTGTTACCTATAGGAGCTGACCATTTGGCAACACCTTCATCTATAAAAAATCAAGTTTCTGAGATTAATAAACTTCTTTCAGGTTATCAAATTGAACTCTCAAACCCATTTAACTACTTTGAGTTGATTAATGATAATGACAGAGTGGATGTTTATGGAGAATTTCTTAATAATTCCAAAACTTTTACTCTCCCCGGAGTATATTCCTCAAGAATATATCTGAAGCAGCAGAATGCGAAAATCCAGTGGTATTTATCTAGGATTAGCGAGCCTTTTCAGGCTATTAATGCATTTGCTTTTAATAAAGAATCACGACAAAATCAAATTGATTATGCATATAAGACTTTGGCTAAAAATCACGCTCATGATAGTATTTATGGCTGTAGTATAGATAAAGTTCACCAAGACATGATGCCTAGATTTTCTGATGTTGAAAGTTTGGCAAATGGAGTAGAAAAAAGATGTATCAGAGATTTGTCATCAAGTGCAGATACATTAAAAATTTTAAACTTGTCTAATTATAATTATTCAGGTCTTGTGAGAATCAAAACTGATAAAAGTATTGCAAAAAAATATAACCCAAGTTTGATTTCAAAAACTTCAGGATTCAGTGATGATAAATTGTATAATATATCTCAAATTCCAATAACTGAGGACTACACAAAGATAAATGAGTATTTGATTGACTTGAAAAATATCCCTGCATTTTCAATTTGTGAAATCAAAGATGAAAATATATGCAACGAATCAAGTATTTCTGCATCTGATAGAAAAATTGAAAACGCAAATATTTCTTTAGAAATAATAAATGGAAAGTTTATTTTAGTTGATAAAAAGAAAGTCAAAATATATTCTGATTTCATAAAAGTTACTGATAGAGCTGATATCGGTGATAGCTACAATTTTGGTCCTTTAAAAGGAGATTCTAAATTAGTAGCTAAATTAGTTTCTCACAAATTGTTAGAGGCTAATGAAAAAAGAGCAATAATGTTATTAACTTTAGATATAAATATTCCACAAAATTCATTGATTTCAGGACGGAATAAGAAGTCTAAAAAACATACAATAAAAATTAAAGCAATATTAGAAAACCAAGCAGAGTTTATTGCTTTTGAATTCAGTTGGATAAATAAATCTAAAGATCACATTTTACAGGTTGAATTTAACACAAACCAGTCAATTTGCAAAACGCTAAGCGAGGATATGCTGGGAATTGTGGAAAGAGAATTTGATCCAGAGTTTGATATTTACAGCAAAATTCCTGCTCCAAGAGGAGTGGAAATAAATCCCAATACAGCACCAATGCAAAGGTTTGTTTGGGCTAATGGAGTGGGTGTGATTACTAAAGGTCTTAATGAATATGAGGTATCTAAGAATAATCTTTCAGTTACTATCTTAAGATCTACAGGCGTTATTTCTAATCCTAAAAACCCATCTAGAGGGACGCCGGCGGGTCCTCCAATTGAGACTCCGGATTTACAGTGCTTGGGTGAATATAATGCAGAGTTTGCAGTTTGTTTTGTAGAAAATGCAGTCAACTTATTTAGGCATGCTGAAGAGTACTATGTGGCTAACTGTTCTTTCTTTTCTGATATTAATGACTTAAATGTTTTGAAGGTTGATAACAAAAATATACTTTTATATGCTATTAAATTAAGCGGAAAAGATTTACTTGTAAGATTATATAATCTTTCAGCCCAAACTCAACTGGCAACAATACAATCAGACTTGAGTTATGCTCGAATAGATGAACTTAATGCAAAAGAAATTAAAATAGCTGAATGTACAACTAAAATAATCTTTGAACCAAATCAAATTAAAACAATCAGATTGGTAAAAAAGTAGACTTAATTTTTTTAAATAATAAAATAGTTGTATAGCTTATTTAGTAATTGAAAGAGACAAGTTTTGAGTAAAATAAAAGTTCTGACTGTATTTGGTACAAGACCAGAAGCTATAAAAATGGCTCCACTAGTGAAGGAATTAGAAAAATATCCGGAAAATTTTGAAAGTGTAGTTTGTGTTACTGCTCAACACAGGCAAATGCTTGATCAAGTATTAGAGTTGTTTAAAATAAAAGCTGACTATGATCTTGACATAATGAAAGAAAACCAAAATTTATGGACTTTGACAAGTGATGTTTTGTTGAAAACAAAAGACATTTTTGAAGAGGTTAATCCTGATATTGTATTGGTGCATGGTGATACTACTACATCTATGGCAGCAGCGCTTTCTGCCTTTTACGCAAGAATTCCTGTTGGGCATGTTGAAGCAGGCTTAAGAACTTTTGATAAATATTATCCGTTTCCTGAAGAAATCAATAGAGTTTTTGCAGATGCAGTTTGCTCTTATCACTTTGCCCCAACCGAGACTTCATGTGAAAACCTGATTAAATCTCAAATACCTAAAGATCATATATATAAGACGGGTAATACGGTTATAGATGCTCTTTTATATACTGTAAAAAATCACAATACAGAAATTGATGGGTTAAATCTTGATAAAAATTTAAAGACTATTCTATTGACATCTCATAGAAGGGAAAATTTTGGTGAGCCAATAAGAGAAATCTGTGCTGCTGTCCTAGAGTTAGTTGAGAAAAATAAGGATATTCAGGTTGTTTATCCTGTTCACTTGAATCCTAATGTCCAAAAACCCGTATATGAATTATTAGACTCAAAAGAAAGAATTCATTTGATCAAGCCATTAGACTATGCGCCTTTTGCTAGTTTAATGAAAGAGTCTCACATTATTCTTACGGATTCAGGTGGGGTTCAAGAAGAAGCACCATCATTGGGAAAACCTGTTTTAGTGCTTAGAGACACCACAGAAAGACCCGAGGCTATAGAATATGGTACTGTTAAACTTGTCGGTACTGATAAGAATGAGATAGTGACGGAAACACAAAAGCTTCTTGATTCAGATGTAGAATACAAAAAGATGTCAGAGGCTATAAATCCATATGGTGATGGACTTGCATGCCAACGAATTGTTGATGTTTTAAAAACTATAAAATAATTTATCTATGGTTTAAAGTTTAGATACTCTCCAATTAACTTTCTTGTAGTTCTTGTTGATTCTGGTTTAAGTACGTATATAACTCTCTTGTGGTACCAAAGGTCTTTTTTGTGCTCCTCTTTATCCTGGTTCAAAAATAAATATATGCCTGATGTTGAAAATATTAAAAGGCCAGTGAGAATTGCTACTTTTAAATAAAGCTTAATTCCAAGAGATTCATTTCGTTTATTTTCTTTTAATGTACCTGTAATTTTTTTTGCCAAGTCTACTTTTGTCTCATTTTTTAGTGTTTCAATTGATTCTTGAATATTTGTTCGAAGATTATATGCATTCTTTAATTCGTTTCTTGCCGATTTGGATTTTAATAAATATTTTCTGAAATTAATACTTTCTTCATCACTAAGTTCTTCATCAATATAAGATGAAATGTTCATGTAAAATTTTTCATACTCTCTAATATTAAATAGGCTGATAGTTTCTACTTTCTCGGCTTGTTTTAATACCTTATCGTAAGATAATCTTAAATTTTCTATAATACTTTTGATTTCTTTATATTTTTGAAAACATTGTGGACAAACTTTAAAGTGTTCTTCAACAAAACTTTTGTGTTCATCATTTAGTTTGTCATCTATATAAAGAGAAAGCATAGATGTTACTTTTTTGCAGATTACATCTTCCACTGTTTTTACCTCGTAGTTTATATAAGATATGGTTTTAGTGATTCTTGTAGTTTGTTTCTAGCTCTTGCTATTCTCGATTTAACAGTACCTACACTTGTGTGTGTTACCTTTGCAATTTCTTCATAGCTTAATCCTTGAATTTCTCTCATTATAATTGCAAATTTGAATTGTTCTGGTAATTTGTATATCATTTCTCTGATAACATCATTAAGCTCTTTGCTTATGGTGCATTCTTCAGGTTGGGCTTTTGAGTCTTTTATGTCATGAGAAGGGCAGCTGGTATTTTCATCCCCCCAATTTGTATCAATAGAAACGACATTGGGATTTCTTTGCTTTTTTCTTAATTGGTCATAAAAAAGGTTTGATACAATTTGACTTAACCAAGATTTAAATATTTTGGGATTTTTCAGAGATTTTATGTTTTTGGACATCCTCAATAGTGCTTCTTGAGTTAAGTCTAAATGATCTACTCTATTGGGATCTAAATAGTAAAAAGAGGCATATACATTTTTTTGTTCACGTTTAATTAATTCTTCAAGGGCATTATAGTCATCTTCTTGTGACAAAATAACAAGATTAGTGATGTCTAAGTCCTTGTATCTTTTTTTTGTAAGGCTTTTCAAATTGAACTCCTAGGGCATATTTCCACTCAAATAAACTCCTTAAAGATATTTACTAAAGTGTTCTCACTCGAATCTAAAAGTTACCAGAAAACTGGTGTCATATAAAAAATAATTTATTTTGGCGCAACTTCCCACACCCTTTGTTATATAATCAGTTAGGTATTATAAAGATGTAAAAATAATAATTAATTTCAAAGGATTATATGGATATAAACAGGATTAGATTAAAGGATAGGAAGATATGCCTTGTGGTGTCTTCTATTGATTTCGAGTCTGATGATGAACTTTTGGATTTTATTGCCTTGGCATTAGATGCGGGAGTTGATATTATTCAATTTAAAGAACAGCACTTCAATGCACGAAAAATAATTGATGTAGGCAAAAAAATAAGAGAGCTTTGCTCTATCTATGATTCACTATTCATTGTAAATAGTAGGGTCGATATAGCAAGAATTGTCAAAGCAGATGGGGTTCATCTTGATATAAATGACGTCGATGTTTGCAGTGCCAAATCAATATTAGATCCAAATTCTATAGTTGGGCTATCTATTCCTTCTTTAGACCAAGTACATAATTTTCAAGGCGAGCAAGCAGACTACCTGTGTTTTTGTCCTGTTGATGAAATAGATGATGTAATGGAACAACCGTATGATACTGAATTTGTTAATGATCTAACAAATATTCCTGTATTTGTCTCTAAAAGCTTAAGCGGTAGAAAGCTTTCGAATAGAGTTATAATTACAAGTGCTGAAGAGAAGAATGCTTTGTTTTTCGCTAAAATTAAGGAATTATCTAACAAATTGAAATAAAAGTTAACGAATTAATATGTTGACATAGGGCTATGCTTTAGCTATATTAACTATACAGTCTAAGCCCCCATCGTCTAGAGGCCTAGGACAACACCCTTTCACGGTGTAGACGGGGATTCGAATTCCCCTGGGGGTACCATTTAAAACATAAGAGCCATAAGGCTCTTTTTTCGTGACCTTTTATGATGTTTTCAATTCCTATTTTGTAATCTTCAATATTAAAGTTCTTTTTTTATATTTGATTTAGTATAAGATTAAACATATTGGCATCTTTAATGAAAGGTTTAAATATGAAAAAAGCATTCTTAATCCTATTATCATTAGTCTTAATTATTTGTTCTTCATTAGTTATTTCTCAAATGGCTAAGAGTAATGAAGTGCAATATCAAAAAAATGATATAAAATCAAAAGACAAAGTGAAAGATTATAATAAATTCTTAAGTTCTCTTTCTTCTGATAACCCTGAATCAATAATAATTGCAACAGATAAATACTTTCAGTTATTTTCTTTAAAGGATAACCTAGAAGAAAGAGATAGAGCATTTCTTTTGTTTCAGAAAAAATATGAGAAAATCATTGAAACTTTGCAAGATAATTTGGGTGGCTCTACTATCGGTTTAAATGCCTATGTCTTCGACAAAATAAAGGAAGATGAATATAAAATAAATGAAAAGCGTTTAACTGAAAAAGAGCTTTATTATAAAAAATATGGTATTAAGCTTAATTACATCTATAAAGCTTATCTGCCAGATGTAGATTATAATTACTTAATAAAAGAATTTAACTCATTCATAAGTCCAAGCATGAATGAATACCTTGTTTTTTGCTTAAAAGAATCAAATAAACAGATAATAGATGAAGGAGAAGTATTAGTTAATTGGGATGAATTACGAAATCGACTACTATATCTCGAGGCATTTATTAAAAACAACCCTAAATTTGCTGGAAAAGAAGATGTTCAAATACATTTGGATAATTATGCTAATTATTATATGGGTTCTTCTTTGTACGGAGACGGGAATAAAATAAAAACTGATGCAAAACAAAGTTTTGAAAGATTCATTAAACTAAATAAAAACTCAAAATATTATATACAAGTTTTGAAACAATATAATTTATTAAAAAAATACAATTTTGATATACAAAAGTATTATAATCAATAAATGTAGTTTATTTGTTTTATGGTGCATCCTAAAGTTGAGTCAAAATATCTACTTGTAATATTATAAAAATTCTCTGATATAGTTCTAATATTGTAACCACGGCGTACCACTAAAATATAAGAGCCAATATGGCTCTTTTCAGTGCGCTTTAGTTATTTAATTAAAAAGTTTATTATAGTCATTTGATATTTTTTTATGACTTCTATGTGTGTTTTTTTGTGCAGTGTAATGCTAATTTGAGTTAACATTAATTGTGAAGTGGTAAATACCTTATTAATGGCAAAAAGACTCGTTTACAATATAAAATTGTATTGGGGTGCTAAATACTAAAAGAGTCAGATTAAGTATTTCTTTTAGTATTTAGTACTTATAACTTTAAAATTCATCCGACAGTTTAGCGATGTTGACTTTGAGTTTTGCTAATGTGTCTTTAAATACTTCTCCTATTGTTTGAATGGGTTTGTTTGAAATTTCATTTACGTTTCTTGTTCCTTTGTGGATATCATTTAATGTTTGCATTATTGATTTAGACAATATTTCTTCAGCGTTTGCCCCTGGCTTATTCAAATCTTTAATAGTTGATCCTAGGTATGACAAGAATCGAGAGCTTTCGAAGGTAGAATAGTCTACTTTTCCAAAAATATTTGGATGTTCAATTGATTCTTTGACAACTTTTCTGATTATTTCTTCAGATACATCAAGGTTAACTATATTATTGTTTATTAGTTGTTTTATTGTGTCCGCTAATTTTTCTGATGCTACGTCCATATTTATGTGAGACATTTTTACATGGATCATTCTTCTAGCAATTGCTGGGTCTAAGAATCCATCTGGTACAGAGTTTCCTGTTGCATAAATTAGAGCTTTCATTTGTCTTTGAACTTCTTGTCTTTTGAATTTGCTTGCTGCAAATGCAAGTAAGGCTGTTCCTGTTATAATAGAACCCATTTTTAATACATTTTTGCCGCCGAATAAATCGGTTTTGTTCTTATCGGACTCTTTCTTTGCTTTTTTGTAGCTTAAACCTAATAACCCCATCCCAGAAACGACACTTGCTGCAATTGCTGCACATGTGCCTTTTGTTGCTTTCTTGAGCTTTATAACAAGCTTATCTTGTAGTACGCTTTTTAAAATATGGTTATTTGTTAAATCGGAAAATGCAGGATTTGTAATTTCGTCTGCAAAGATTTTTAGAACATGAACATCTCCTTTTCCACCAGATCTTTTATAAGATGAGTCCATTGCTTTAATAATTCTCTCTGAATTTTTTCCAGTTACCAAATCTTGAAGCATTGTCATAATTGTAGATGCATTTTCGGGCCCTGCATTTATGCTTAAGATATTTAAGTTTTTTTCCTCTTTTCCAAGATTAAATAGCAACTTGCTCATATAGGTTTTTCCAGACCCAGGAACTCCTTCTATAAAAAATAGTCCAGAGTCCATTGGGAGTTTTTTCCAATCTTTAATTAATGAAATACCAGTGTCTACAGAGTTTTTTAGTCCTGTATACACCTTTTTGCGACTTTCTTTTCCTTCTGTTCCAACTATGGCTTCAGTAGTGTTTTTTAGACTGTCATAAACTCTTTTGGCAAGCTCTTCGTTATGTCCTAACGTATCATTTGTTGATTCTATGGCTTTTTTATAGTTGATCATTTTCATTATTTTGTCTATAGAATTTTTTCCTGCAAGAAATAAGCCACCAGCTACCCCCATTGCAATGATAGGAGCCATTCCTTCTTGAAATACTATTTTGCCTGTATTTGCGAGTTTCTCACCCATTGATGGCTTTTTGTTGTTGTATTCATAAACAATATCATTTTTGTCAAGATATTCAATAATGTCCTTATCAACAGGCATTATTAGTTTTTCTTTTTCACCATCTTTTTTTGAAATAATTGCTTCTGGTAAACCTTGATCTGAATAGTTAATCTTTATTGCTTCAATTTTTCCGTTCTCAGCATCTACTTTAAACCTTGTGTAATCACCATCTGGATGAGTTATCTGATGAGTTTCTTGTTTTTTAGCGGTGTTGTTGAAGGCTGGGGCATTATTGGAGTATGCTGAATTAACACTATTAAATGCGTTAAATGCGTTATATGTACTAGGAAGTGCGCTCATAATTTGACCTTTCTTGTAGTTTATTTTTTATCTAATAAATCTTCACTTTTCCAAGTTTTCAATGCATGTTTCATTGTTAAAAGCAGTGAAAATATGGATAGACCAGTCATTATACCTTTAGAAACAGCCATTTTCTTCATGTCAGCTGATATTTTACTACTTAGAGCTTTTATCTCTTTAGTTGCAAACTGGGCTCTTGCGATCATTTCTGGTACTGGGCATTTGTCTTCAAAATTTTTGAATATTTTTTCAATCATTATAGGTATGGAAGATTTGTTTTTCAGTTCATTTACTAAAAGGCTCTCTGGTTTATCATATATTTGCTTCAGTTCACTGGCCATTTTTAGTCTTCCTGCAGAATTTGTAAACTCATTAAGAGACTTGTATAAGCTAGAGCCTTGTTCTCCAATGCCTTTTAATTTTTGGCTGTCTTTTCCGCTCGAATTTGCAAATAGGTCAGATATAGAGAGAGACTCGGATCGTAACTTTAATAATTCTGCAAATTTTCTATAAGCATATATTTTGCTATCAGGGTGGTAATACAAGTATGAAGCGTAAACAGCAGAAGAAGCTGTTGCAAAACTTACTATACTTGTGTTTGTCGTATTTTTTTTATTTTTTATTTTCTTTGGGTGTTGAAAAAACAAAAAATCTTGTGTGTTTGTAGCGGTGGTATGCATATTAATTTTGCAGCTCCTGCTTAACAAATGCGGGGTCACATTCTTGATATGATTCATTGCCTTCATCATCTGTTATATTTCCGCCTATATGTACATTGCGATTTTCAGTCAGCCCTGTTCTTAAATTGGATAGAAGTGTTTTTATTGCTTCTTTATCATTCATATCTATTTCGATTTGATATGTTGTATCCTCTGTGTGATTTTCTGGATCAGAAGATACAAAACCAAGTCCTTTAAGCATTGTTATTTTATTTGTTGCTTTTTCAAAAAGTGCGGCAACTTCTTGTGGATATACAGAAATTGAACCTTCTTTTGCTTTTTCTGGGAGTGAACGTTCAAAATACTTGATAACTGTCAAAACTGCTTTTATTCTTTCTGCTTTAACAGAATCACTTATTTTGTTTTTATCTATTTCAAGTGCCTTAGAGTCGGGATTTGTTTTCTGTGCAAGACTTAATAAATCACTATTCAATTCTTTTAATATTCTTACAGTTTCTTCTTGAATTTCTTCTTCACTGCATAGGGGGCGTTTAAGAAGTTCTTGGCTTTTTAATGGGAGTCTGTTCATCAGATCCGAGGTTATATATATATCGAATTTTTCAGGTCGTGTTTCAATATTTATATTGGGATCAATCAATGTCGCAATAAATCTTTCTATTCCTGCAATATTTGCATTTGAATCTTCCATTAGTTTGAAGTTTTGAGAGTCTTCTATAAGAATGGAGGTATTTCCATTCTCGGGATTTTTTAAACTTGATGTCATCATAAAACCATAAGGAAGTACTGGCATTTTTGAAGCAAATTCATTTCTTGTTTCTGCAGAAACAGAGTGTGTGATAATTGCTCCACTTTCTTTATCAAATTCAAGATTGAGTTTTTCTATTTCAGACTCACTAAGAATGTCTTCATATACTTCACGAGGTATTTCGTCAGAGTCTGGAGAGCCAGAAATATTTTCATCTATAGTTGGGTCAGAATTAAATGATGTTAAAAAGTATATATTTCTAGATCGATGTTGGAAGGGGTTTGATTGATCAAGAATATAGTCTTGATCAGAAGCAAGAATGTTTAAATATGTATTATCTACAAATCTTCCATATTTTTTTCTTAATGATTCAGGTAGTCCAATATTATGTAAGTTTTCATTTAAGTATTCTTTTATAGAATCTTTTGCAGCTAGTTGTCCTTTTTTATCTCCAATAATGGTTTCATAGTCATGCATTAACTGGGCATATGTTTTGAATTGGGTTCTATTGCCTGCATCAAAAGGAATTGGTGGAGTTTGTGCAGTTGCATTATAAGATAAAAGCTCTAGAAGAGCATTGGGTTTTGATTCTGCTTTTCCTATATAATCAAATGAATTTGGTATTATTCCGTTAAGCATTTTTTTTCCATCATCAGTTGCTGCTACTGCAGCAAGAGCACAAAACATACACCCAAAAGATACTTTAGAATTATTGTATGGATTTATACTTAGTTTCTTAGTTTGTGGTTCATCATGTTTTATAAATTTATTTGTTGAGCCATTTCTATTACTGCTAAAATAAGTATTAGATGGAGAGTATCTTCCCACTAGCATTGGTGTTTTATCCTTTCTTGAGATTTTATCTGTTTTGTGTTTGGCATGCCGAACAATATGTGTAAAAATTTTGCGGTCAATAAAATAGTCCGCATTTGAAATGTACGGCAAGCCTAACATTTTGTCAATAAAAATATTCTTATATTGTTCATTATTGTTAATATTACTTTATATAATACAGGCGTATAATTTTAAAAGAGCCTTAGAAGGGCTCTTTTATTAATTTTCATCTATTATTGTTGAAAGTAATTCACCATAACTGTCTACATGCCCAGTTGTTTCTTCTATTGTGTATTTGAATTCTGGATCTTTTTCAAGCTCATTTTCAGCTCTTTCTCTGGCTTTGTCTAATTCTTTGTATTCAGATAATAATTTTTTAGAACCAAATGCTGTTTCTCTTATTGCATATAATTTATACATTAATAAGCTCCTTAAATTTTCTATGAATCCAATCTTATCATATTATTTATATTTAGTGCCGCTTTTTGATTATTCTTCACTTCTGATTGTAACGATTGTATTTACAAATAAGCTTAAATCGGTAAATTTTTTAATATTCCTTTTTTAATAACTCGTCAGTAAAAATTTTATTCACGTAGTTCGACGTAGTTTGGCTATTATATAAAGAATAAAATATAAGGTTTTTATAAATAATGAACTTAGTCCCTTTTCCTAGCTCTAAGTACCAAGAATCAATAAATTTTAAATCCAAGCCTGTAGAATCAACATTTATATACACTAATGATACTCATGGAACAATATCTGCTTTTCCTAACTTGATTTCTGGGGTGTGCACAACTCAGTCATTACTTTCAAAAAAAAACCCATTAACACTTTCTTCGGGAGATGAATTGTTATATTGGAATACTTTGAATCGTCCGTTAGAAAATAAGCGCAGAAATATGCTGGTTGAGTTTTTGAATATGATGAATTTTGATGCTTTAACTATTGGTAATCATGAGTTGGATTCTGGGGTCTCATCCTTGGCATCTGTTTTAAAAAATGCAAAATTTAAAACAGTTTCTGCAAATGTAAAATATCAAAATACTCAGTTAGACCAAATACATAAGTCAGGAAAATTTACAGAGTCAACAATTATAAAAAATAAAGATGGTGAAAAATACGGGATTATAGGAATTGCTCCAATTGACGAATTTTCCAGTGAAATTTCAGGTGATACAAAGGACTTTATTGCTGGGATTCCAATAGATTATGGTCAGCCTGATAGTGAAATCCAAAAAAGAATTAATTCAAGATATGATGTCACGATGAATGCTGTCTCTAGGCAAGTTAAGGCATTGGAAGAAAAAGGTGTAAACAAAATTGTTTTACTTTCTCATTTAGGTTATGTTAGGGATAAAGAAATTGTAAATGATCCTAGAATTAATGGTGTAGATGTCATTTTAGGCGGGCATTCGCATGATAAATTGGAAGGATTTGTTGATTCAAATGATGAATCAAATAATTTTCAGAATGTCTTTCAAACACCAGAAGGCCGCCCTATTGTGGTAACTCAGGCAGGATGTAATGCAGAGTATTTTGGCGTTTTAAATTTGTTTTTTGACAAAAATGGCATTATTGAGACAGAAAAATCAGGAAAAATAAAAGGGCAAAACACATTATTTAAGTCTGCGGATTTTAGAGTTACGCCAAGTATATCTCATAAAATAGATTCCATAATGAAAAAAGTATTTGATGGAACGCCAGAAATTGGTATTGTAAAAAATCCTATAGTTCCTGTTACTAGTAGGGATCGAGAAAATGTTTTGCTTACAACGACCTTAGATGCTTTTTTAACTTTGGCTAAGGAAAAAGGTACTGAAGATATAAATAATCTTGATTTTGCAATGATTAATTCCTCTACAGTAAGAGCAAGTATTCCTAAAGGAAAACTAAATGAAGGTGTATTATCCTTGTCTTTTGCTTTTGTTGCTCCTATGTCAAAAGTTGACGCAAGTGAGAAGCAAATTGTTGATGTTATAAAATATTCTTTAGAATCTGGAAACAAAAAAGGTAAGTACGATATTCCTCAATTTTCTTCCGGTATTAAGTACCAAATGTTCGAATCAGTTTCTAAAGAAGGAAAAAAGCATCTTGAGCTATCAGGCTTAGAAATTAATGGAGAACAAATCGATATAGACCATCCTTCTGAGAAGAAAAAATTTAAAGCTGCGGTCAGAGAAATATTTACAGATACTAAATATTATGGAGACGCATTCAAACAACAAGATGGAGAAGAGGTTCCAAGGTGCTGTGATAATAATGGTAAGCCATTAGATTATATGAGCGGTCTTGCTGATTTTTTACGGACAAACAGTAAGTCTTCAAAAAATAAAGAAATACACATTGACATGACACAGAGAAATATTGAAGTAAAACAATCTCCTGTTAGTTTTTGTGGTCGATTGTCTTTAGTTGGTTAATAGTTTTTATCACTCTCTGAGTGTAGCCTTTCGTAATTCCAAATTTTTACAATCTGCATAAACTTATAATGTGCACCTATTATTGCGTACATATAACCTCTAACTCCGTCTGTGATGCCACCTTTTAAGAAGTATAGCTTTACAAATTCACCTAGCGGTCTCATTAGAAGTTTTGAAAGTGAATATTTTTTACCTCTTTGTACTGCTTTTTCAACTTCTAAGTCTGTATAGTGATTCCATTTATTCATGTGAGCGCTGATATCATCTACCATTGTGTGAGTTATATATTCTCCAGTATTCTTAGGTAAATATACGATTTTTCCCGGCACTTCAGGAGCTGCATGGACTACTGGTTCATAATGAACTTTTCCTTTTTTGAAAAATCTAAAAATACCTGGTTTTGAGTATGAATTTAATACTTTGCCAAGAATTTCGTTATGGTAGGGTATTTGTACTCCATTTATTTCCGTGTCTTTAGATAAAAATTCTTTCAAACATTTGATTAATCCTTTTGATGCATATTCATCACTGTCTAGAACCAGTAGGTAATCAGAAGATACTTGATTGTTTGCGAAATCTCTTGCTGGTTCCGCGAATCCTGTATTTTCATGATAAACGATTTTACAATTGTATTTTTGCGCTATTTCAATTGTTGAGTCTGTACTGTACATATCACATATAAGAATTTCATCAGCATCAAGCACCGACATTATACATCTTTCTAGGTACTTTTCGGCATTATATGTGTGAATTACAACAGAAATCTTAATCAAAATGGCTCTCACTTCCTAAATAACAAATATAACAAAAATCATAGAACTTATAGACGCCTATGTCAATGTATAATGTTAACTTGCAATAAGTGGCTCAAAACAGTATAATCTACTTTGTCGTTAGTCGTATTGGGAGCTGAAAATGATTACTAAATTAAAGTTGAGGGGACATATTATTGATTCATTAATTCTGTCTAAATTGTTGGATAGTATATCTGCACTTGGAGTTGATTGTTATACCACAGATGTTATTGTCGGAACTAAAAGAGAAGATCTTTCGGAGGCTACATTTGTGATTGAGACAGATAGTTCTGATTTGATGAATGCATCAGTGGATTTAGCTAAAAAACATGGTGCGACGGAGAACTAAAAAATGACAGAAAAAATTTTAATGTGTGCGCCTGATTATTATGGAATTAAATATGAAATTAATCCTTGGATGAATGTTGATGTTCAGGCAGATAACAAAAAAGCGGTTGAACAATGGAACAATTTATATAAAATTCTTAAAGATGATTTAAAAGTTGATGTTAAGCTTGTGGCCCCGAGAGAAGATGTGCCGGATATGGTTTTTACAGCAAATGCGGCTGTTATGTATGGGAATAAGGCTGTAATAAGTAGATTTAAACATCCTGAAAGGCAACCTGAAGAAAAATATTTTGCGCAGTGGTTTGAAGAAAATGGTTATGAAGTTATTATGCTTCCTGAAAACATGGCTTTTGAAGGAGCTGGTGATGCTTTATATCTTGGGGGCATATTATATTCGGGGTATGTCCCAAGGACGGATATTTCTTCACACACATATATTTCAGAATTATTAAATATTCCAATAATATCTATGGAACTTCAAACAACTAGTTTTTACCATTTGGACACTTGTTTTTGCCCTTTAGAAAATGATTATTTGATTTATTACCCTAAAGCTTTTGATGAGTATGCAAACAGAGTTATCGAAAATAATGTGCCTCCAGAAAAAAGAATAATTGCTAATGAGGAAGAGGCTTCGTATTTCACTTGCAATGCGGTAAATATTGGAGAATATGTCATTACAAATAAAACCACAGATAGGTTCACAAAACTACTTGCTGAAAAAGGCTTTAAACATATCCAAACTGATTTGAGTGAGTATATGAAAGCTGGTGGCGCAGCTAAATGCTTAACTTTGAAAGTATAATTTAATATTTAAAATTAAAATAAGGCGATGGTCGTTCTGAAAACTATTGCCTTGTTTTGTAGTTTAAGTTTTATTGTGCATAATTCGTAATATTTTGTGTTTATTGTTTTGATGTTTTACAATTTTAATATGAGTACGAATATTAAAACATTATTTGATTTTATAAATAAATCAAACTCTTTGTTCATCGGGCCATATCATAGGGGTTATTCTTGGACTGAGTTTGATTGTTCTGAGTTTTTTAATAGTGCGTTCGACAATAATATTAAGTCGTTAGATTTTGGCATTATTTCATTAAAAAAAACTGGTGGTTTAAACTATATATTGGTGGATGGTTATCAGAGATTAATAACTTTATTGATTTTTGTTCAAGCTCTTGTTAAATCTAAAAAGGTGAAATTTTCTGATAAAAATAAACCTACTAATTTTCTTGTTTCAATTAATTCAGACGGTGATGAAGTTTTTAAGTTGAAAATTAATAATAATGATAAAAATGACATAGAAAAAATAATTAAAAATGATTTCTTAGAAAAAGAAATCAGAAACGAAAATTTTATAACAAATTATAAATATTTTGAGAAAAAATTGGAAGAAAAGAATGTTCCTATTTTTGAGCTTTTAACTAATATTTCTAAAATTAAATTTTCAATATCAATGATTGAAAGTGAAACAAATGATGAATTCTTGTATTTCAACTCAAATAAAAATTTTACGCAGTTGGACTTGATAAGAAATTATGTTTACAGCGTTCTCAAAGACTCTGGTCAGTTACATATTTTCTCAACATATTGGCTCGAAGTTGAAAAAAAATTAGGAAATCTTCAAGAAAATTTTCTAATTGATTATATTACCATTCAACAAAATGGAAGCATTCCTAAAAAAGAGGAATTATTTACCTCTTTTGTTCTATTTGTTGACAAAATGATAAAATTGAAACAGCGAGATGACATAATCAAACAATTGTACAGATATTCTAATTACTATTTAAAAATTGTTAGATCTGACATCCATGATTCTTCTTTGAAACAAAAATTGGAATATATAAACTCTTTTGAGGCTAAAGATACTTATCCATATTTAATGGAAGTTTTTGAAGATTATGACTTTGCACATATAAATAAACATATGTTGTTAGATATATTAGATACGGTTATAACTTTTGTTGATCAAAGAGAGAAATGTCCAAGTAGTCCTATTGCTGTTAATTTTGCAGCATTAAGCAAAGATATCAATAGAATGCTTGTACTAAAAAACTTTATGCCAAAGATAATTACTCAAATATCAGAGGATATTGAACTAGGGAATGAGCATGTTCAACCCAAACGTCTGACAATTAATGATTTAATAAAAAACAAAAGCACCAACTAGGGTGCTTTTGTTTAATGAATTAGATTTGTATTTATTCTCTTGTAAGAGCTTCCATTTCATCAGCAGAAGTATATACTGCATGACAACCACAGTCCACGTGAACGATCTCACCTGTAACTCCAGATGAAAGATCAGACAGTAGATATAAACCTGTTTTGCCAACATCTTCAAGTGTTACATTTCGTCTTAGAGGAGCTTTTAATGCTCCTGCTTTAAGCATTTTTCCAAAGCCACCAATTCCACTTGCCGCCAATGTTTTAACAGCACCTGCTGACAGGCAATTTACTCTTACCCCCTGTTTTCCTAGGTCTTCTGCAAGGTATCTTGCTGAAGATTCAAGAGCTGCTTTTGCTACGCCCATTACATTATAATTAGCAACTACTTTTTCACCGCCAAGATAAGTCAATGCAAGAATAGAAGCGCCTTCATTCAAGATTGGTCTTGCATTTCTGGCTAAAGAAACTAGTGAATATGCGCTTACTCCTAAAGCCAAGTTCCAACCTTCGATAGAAGTATTTATAAATTCACCTTGTAAGTCTTCTCTATTTGCAAAAGCAACTGAATGAAGAACAAAGTCAATTTTTCCGTATGTTTTTTCTAATTCTGCAAATACAGCTTTTACTTCACCTTCTTTAGTTACATCAC
>JAEYQN010000135.1 GCA_023409995.1 Cyanobacteria bacterium OH_CBB_238
GTACCAGCGGCTGCGTACAGTTGCTCGTTAAACAAGGATCGGCATTCATTTTTGTAGGTATGTGTAGGTGCAAATTGGGGGTTCTTTGAAATGCACCTTTTAGGTTAAGGGAAATGGATGCCGAACCTAGTTCATTCGCAACGCACTTTCGCTTGGACTCCACCGCAGTGGTACGTAAGAGCATAAAGGACATGCTCTTACGTACCAGCGGCTGCGTACAGTTGCTCGTTAAATTAGGTTCGGCATTCATTTTTTGTACGGAATTGATAGGTGCAAAATGAGTATGTCGAGTTGCACCTTTAAGGAAATGTTTGTCCTCGCTCTGGTTATCGCATATATAATTAAATTTATGATACTGCAATTGCGTAGTAGATCCAAAATTTGCACCTCAATAACCAAACAAAATGGATGCGCTGCCTATTTTGTAGAGTAGCTGTACGATACCGCTGGTACTTGAGCATGTTTTCTATGCTCCTATGTACCATTGCGGTGGAGTCCAAGCGAAAGCGTGCTACGAAACGAACTAGGCAGCGCATCCATTTTTATCAGAACCTTTATGGTGCAAATCATTATGGTGGAGTCCAAGCGAAAGCGCGCTACGAGCGAACTATGCAGTGCATCCATTTTATCACAACCTTAGATGGTGCAAAAAATATCTTATGTCATGAATAACCGACACTTAGATCAAGACTCCAAATTTTGCCTTTTATGATAGGCGGTACTTGCTATAGAGGTATAGTCAATTACATATACAACAGCATAGATAATAACTGCCATTATGCAGGCTGTTATTACATCAAACATAGAATGCTGTTTTAGAAATACAGTTGATAGGATAATGCTGAGACTTAAAATAAAAGAACCTATTTGAATTCCTTTTCTATTATTTAGTCTGGATGTCTTTGCAATTGCAATATGGGCACCTATGGAATTATATACATGAATTCTTGGAAAAACGTTAGTTGGAGTGTCCGCGCGATACAAAAACCGAACTAACTGAGTCAAAACATTGTCTCTTGGAAAAAAAACAGGTCTCAGGTGTTGCCCATTTGGAAAAAATGTTGATACAATCAAAAAGATCGTCATTCCTGTAAATAGGAAAAGACATACTTTATGGTAGTCTCTTTTATCTGTAAAAAATAGATATAGAACTACAGCAGAGACATACGCGAACCATAAAAAATAAGGAATTATAAAAAATTCGCAGAATGGAATGTAGTCATCTATTTTCATGTGTATTATGGTGTAATTACTGATATTTCGTTTTTCTAATGCAAGGAACCATGTAATATAAATCAGAGCATAAATGACAAGCGGAATTGCATGCTTATATTTTAAATAAAACTGCTTCATTTCAATAGATCCTTTCTCGCCACCAATGCGTCAGGAATGTTGTAGATAGACAACAAATGAATAATAATTATCATTTGGTATTATACATCAATTGTTGTAATAATAGTATTGGTAATAAGATTTTATTTATTAATTCTTTCTTAATAGATAAAGGCGATAAAATGTTGCTCAATCCTATTAGTAAATAAAAGTTAGGTTTTTATAAAATGATTGCCATAGAATTTCTTTGGTGTAGGTGGTAACTTCGCCGTCTGTATGTACAAAAAGAGGGGTGTCTGCACGTAATCGGATGGTATGGGCTCTATGTATTGCAACTTCAGGAAAACTTATGTGTTTTCCCTTAAATGCTAAAGGAAGTATCTTCAGTGCCCGTCCAATAGAAATATGATGAGCCACACACAGATCCAACAAATGGTCTGTAGCATTTGCTTGCGGACAGAACATAAATCCACCCCCTTCGTATTTGTGTATCATAGCCGTAGCAAATAAGAGTTCGTCATAATGTATGGGTTCTTTATCATCCAGATAAATGTCGCATGATACTGATTTTCTCGTGAGGAGCTTCGTAAGTGCAATGGAAAGATAGGTGAGTTTGCCGAGTCCTATATGATTCAGAATATTTTTCATAGTGGAATCCATTGCTTTTTTGCAAACAGCGGCATCAAATCCAATGCCACTGCTGACACTAAAAAGGCGTCGTTCTGAATTGGAAATAAGACCATGCTGGCTGGCTTTGATATCATTGGTATTTATATAAGTTAAGAGACCTATATTCAATGATTTGATAGCCTGTTTATTGATAATATTCCTAAGTGCCTCAGACGGCGTAGAGGCAATACCCAGATCCCGGGCGAAATCATTACTGGATCCTGTCGGAATG
This sequence comes from Cyanobacteria bacterium OH_CBB_238, assembly GCA_023409995.1. Classification (GTDB taxonomy): domain Bacteria; phylum Cyanobacteriota; class Vampirovibrionia; order Gastranaerophilales; family Gastranaerophilaceae; genus JAEYQN01. Next base: position 2,234 of record JAEYQN010000135.1, read on the forward strand.
TATCCTATGGTAGTCTGTTCACTTTTCTGAATTGCCTGAATTACTTCGTTCAAGGTGCCATCCCCACCAAGCACGATGAACTGCAGTTCTTGTGCAGAAGGGTTCATCGTAAAAATGGTATCGGTAATCATAGTTGCATGGCCACAGTACTTCGTGAAATAAGCATAATAACGTATTTTGTTCTCTTCTAATATAGGAATCAGGGATTTCCATATCTGCATGCCTCGTCCTGAGCGTGATGCCGGATTAATGATAATGTGATACATATTAGGACCCTCCTTTCATATGATACAATTAAAATTTTACCAGCAAAAACAGACAAAGTAAAGAATGAAGAATTTTAGAATAATATGAC
>JAEYQN010000141.1 GCA_023409995.1 Cyanobacteria bacterium OH_CBB_238
TGTACAAAGAGGCTGGAATTGATGTGGAATTTTCCGGTAACCCCTTGCTTCAACAGATACCTCCAAAAACAAGCAAAGAAGACTTTTGTGCTAAGTATAATTTAGATCCTCAAAAAAAATTGGTATCAATCTTTCCTGGTTCAAGAGTATTTGAAATTAAACAGCTATTAGAAGCCTTTCTTGAAGCCGCAGAAATAATGAAGAACAAAGATCCTGATATTCAATTCTTATTAGGTCAAGCCCCAACAATAAAAGATGAGTGGATTCACAAATATGTCCCGGAATATATAAGAATAATAAAGAATAAAAATTATGAGTTATTATCAGCATCTGATGCTTTAATGTTAGCATCTGGCACAGTTGCTTTGGAAGCAGCGTTATATGAAACACCAATGATAATAAGTTATAAAGGTCCTTGGTTCTTCTATTTAGTATATTTATTGGTAAGATGCATAAAAATGGTTTCTCTTCCGAACATAATTTTAGAGAAAAAGGTTGTTCCGGAATTAATACAGAAAAATGCTAAACCTAGTGTAATAGCTGATTACATGCTTAACATTCTTGAAGATAAAGAATACAGAAACAGCATGGTCAATTCGTTAAAGAATGTAAAAGAGCTTTTATCAACAGAAAACTCGGCAAAAAAAGCATCTAAAATAATCTTAAACAACATATAAATACTACATTTCGATGGTGTAATTCGGCCAAAATGCAGGATAATTCATGGTAAGAGATTTGTAAACTTTTTTAAAATTATAGCAATTTTTAGTAGAAATATACCTTATAATGAGAGAAGGCTAAGGAATGTAAGTGTGAATCAAAATAAGAATCAAACCACAGAGACTAATAATAACAATACTTCTGCCACTCCAAACATAACGAATCCTATTAACCAATCAGGATTAATTGCAAAGATTAATTCATTAAATAATAGGGCAAGTTCTAACAGGCTTTATGGTGGCTACAATCAGTATGTTGAAAAGCCTTCATTAGCAATAGATTATTCTGATTTTATAAAATTTATGAACGAAATCATTGCTAACAAACAAAATATAAACGAACTTTTCTATTCTTTCCATAATTTACTAACAAATAAATTAAATTGCGCATTTACTTCTCTTGGAGTGATTAATGAACAATCTAACTGCCTGAATATAAAGTTAATAGATAAAATTGGAAGCATATATTCATCAAGAGTATTTTTAAATGACAATACTAATGAGATTGTAAGAGCGATATCAGAAAACAAAATTTCAATCCATAATGACAACTCGTTTTTAAAAATACCATACCTGTCAGGATCCCCAGCGATAATTGTTCCAATCTGCTCATTCGGGAATAATATCGGTGTAACAATTGTCGGCGATTACGAAATAGACAGCCACATTGATATTTACACAATGATATCTAATTATTGTGGAATGTACATGGCTAATAGTGATCTAAAAGATAAAGCATCACAGAATACTCATGTAGATAGTCTTACGAATTTATGTTCTCACAGAAAATTCCAAGAAATTCTCGCAAACGAAATCTCGGAAGCCAAGGAAAATGAAAAAAGTGTATCTATAGTCATTTTTGACGTAAATAATATTTCACAAATAAATAGAGAATTTGGACATGCAAAAGGTGATGAAATAATTAGAACCGTTGCTGATAAAATAAGTGAAAACATAAAAAAACAAGACATTGCAGGTAGATATGGCGGAGACGAAATTGCTGTTATTTTACCAGATATGAATACAGATGAGGCAAAATATCTTGCAGAATATCTGACATACACATTATCGTGCTGCTTAGTAGATGACGTTGGACCGATAAAGGTATCTGTTGGAGTTGCAACATATCCCGATTCATCAGTTGACCAAGAAAAATTGCTAATCCTTGCAGAACAAGCAATGTATATATCGAAAAGCAAGGGATATAAAAATGGTATTTCAACTATTGTGAGTTCACAAGACTACGATTTCTGGGATGACATGGCGTTAAGCTCTTTTGCTTCAGTATTAACTAAGAGACACGCTCAAATTGGTATAAATTTTGAAGAAGAATTAGTCAATAAATTCCAAAACGAAGAAATCAGATCCCAGAACCACTTGATCGATGTTGTAACATCATTGGCAAGCGCAATTGATGCGAAAGATGAATACACAAAAGGTCATTCTACATCCGTATCCAGATATGCTGTTGCATTGGCAAGGGCAATCAACTTACCTGAAAAAGAAGTTGAAAGAATAAAACTAGGATCACTACTTCATGATGTAGGAAAAATAGGAATTCCCGAGACTGTTCTTAAAAAACCAACAAAATTAAGTGATGAAGAATGGGAAATAATGAAACAACACCCTAATATAGGTGCTGAAAAAGTATTAAAACCAAACCCATCACTACATGATTTAATTCCAATCGTTAAATACCACCATGAACATTGGGATGGCAGCGGTTATCCTAACAGACTAAAAGGAGAAGAAATTCCTTTAGCTGCAAGAATTGTTTCTATTGCTGATGCTTACCATGCATTAATCAGTGACAGGCCATATAGAAAAGGCTTAGGAATAGAAAAAGCTTGCGAAATTCTTCAAGTCGGAGCTGGTGTTCAATGGGATGAAGAATTAGTAAGACATTTTATTTCTCTTGCTCCGTCTTTAGGAACAATGATCTAATTAATTGCCTGATTTGTAGTAATAATTTAAATCTTTGTCAGGATTGAGTTTTCGTGCTGACTTTCTAAATATTTTTGATTTATAAAACCCAAGTTTGGCAAACAGGTACTCAAAACTAACCGCAATGACACCCAAGCCATATTTGCACGAACGGACAAAATTAATCGAAGAGGCTTCTGGAAAGTATTTTGTAGGACAACTTATTTCACCGACATTAAAGCCATAGTAAAACAATAGTGCTAGCATTTCATTATCGAAAATAAAATCATCATCACAC
>JAEYQN010000068.1 GCA_023409995.1 Cyanobacteria bacterium OH_CBB_238
AAACAACTTCGAAAATGCTGCTACTGACGTTAACATTCTCTTATAATAATCTTTTTGTTCATTAGTTGTATACTCCAAGTAAAATTTCATCGAAATTATTTGTCTCCTCTTCTCATTCCATTTTGAAGTAATTGTGCATATTTCAAAACAGTATTAGAATTTTTCATGTTCTCCACACTTATATTACCTTTGCGCTTTCGATGAAGCATCCTATGACAATTAGCGCAAACTGGTAATAAATCTTTTGCTGGATCTACTGTTTGCTCTCCATCTGCCAGTTGTTTAATATGATGTACTTCAATATAATTTTCCGCAAGTTCTTCTCCGTAAACTTCATTAAAATCAAATCCACATATTTTACATTTATGTCCCTGTAATCTTATCGCTTCATCTCGATTATTGATATTTCTTTCATATCTAACATGTTGGGTGATTTTCTTAGCCCCCTCAATTAACAACTGAACAGAATCACCTGATTCGGTAGAAATATTGATCACGTAATCCATTATATCTGATTCATTATCCAGTTCTTCATCCAAGCTTTCAATCAAAAATTCAAATTCACTAGGAGCATCTTCTTTTAGGACTGCATTAATTAAATAACAACGACCCAAAAATTCAAATGGTGTATGGTGCATGTCTCGAAAGAATAAATAAATACGATCTTTTTTGATATTTAAGTTTTCAAATAACCTTTTATCACTCCCATGTTTTTCCTGTCCCATCATAAACAGGACGTTACCTTCTATCTTATCTATGTATTGTGTAGATCCAGATTGTTTTGTTTTTGTAACAAAAAGAATAATGATATCTGTTCCGGAGGGTGTTACCATTCCTCTAACCAATGCATGATGTGACTCATATCCCCATATATGTGCTAATTGGACAGCAGTATACTGCTGTCCAATTATTAACGATTCCATACTAACGTTTGCCATACTAAACCACCATCTTTTCTTTATGTGTTTCAGCTCTGTCCAAAGCACCTTTTATTTCTTCAGCAATTCTCTCAATCACTGGAACTACAACCGAATTTCCTGCCTGCTTGTATAGATGGGTATTCGCCATATCATTGGGCAACTTATAATCTTTGTCAAACCCCATAATATTGAAGCATTCTCGCGGCGTAAATTTTCTTATTCCTGTTTCACTATAAATTAATGGTACATTATGTCCTCCGGTTCCCATATTGGCAGTCAATGTTGGACACAAATTACTTTTATTTTCACGTACATATACTCTTCTCCATTGATATGTTGTTTCAGAATTTGTAACAGTACTCTTCAATTCATCATAAAAACCACAAGACTCTTTAGTGTAATAATATTTATCATCTTGCTTAATATCATAGTCAATATAATCTTTTAACCTATTAGTCAACTTAATTGGATCTGGAAACTCAAACTCCTTGTATGCATTTTCATCACGAAAAGCAATAATATAAATTCGTTCTCTATTCTGTGGCAAATTACCATAATCGCATGCATTTAGTACATCTTTTTTTACATGATATCCAGCAGCCTTTAATCTTTCTAAAATCACTCTAAAAGTGTTTCCATTATCGTGTCCTACTAAATTTTTTACATTTTCCAAAAAAATAACTTCTGGCTTCTTCGCTTTAAAAATACGTTCTAATTCAAAAAAAAGATTGCCTCTTTCGTCATCAAACCCTTTTCTTAATCCTGCCACACTAAAGGCTTGACAGGGAAAGCCACCAACCATAATTTCAAAATTTGGAATATCTTTTGCTTCTACATTTCTAATGTCGTCGACTACTAATTCATTATTAAAATTCATTTTATATGTAGATGCAGCATATTTATCAAATTCGTTTGCCCACACAACATCAAATCCAGCCTTTTGAAAACCGGTGTCAATTCCTCCTACACCAGCGAAAAAACTAGCAACTCTCATATGTATTCCTCCTAGAATTGCGGCGCGCCGCGAATATTATAATATAATATCATTTTATTTACTTCTTGTCAAGCCAGATTCGAACATAAGTTCTTTTTCTTGCTATTTTCAAACAAAACATTTTGTGCTTCTTTGAACAATTGAAAAGACAGAGGAAGTTACCTTCCCCTGTCATCTAGCCCTATCCAGATTTAAATACCTATTAGCTCCAAACCTTGCTTGTCGCTCGCGGGCATTCGTCAAATGTTCATGCAAGCATGACCACTTTCCTCATTGCCTTCGCGCAATTTCTTACTCTCTCAACACTGCATACGGCGTATAAAATACTTTTTATTAGAAAACGGATTAGGGCTAAGCCACTGAAATCCGCTTATTTACGGCATTTCTACCACCTGTCATAATTATAACCCGTTCCCCTGTGGCTGAAATAAGAAGTGCTTTACGTTTCCCACTATCCCACAGCCTCTCAAGGTTTGCCACAAATTCAACCTGCATCTTATTTGGTTTAAGCTTATATTGCTCGAGCGGTGGAACTATTGATTGCCTTGCTATTTCCTTCTGCTTTTTGACAATCTCATAATTTACGGTGTAATGTTCAATATATTCATCAAAATTCTTCGTGTATTCTGATTCCCAGAGATCAGTAAATTCTTCAATAATCTGATGTGCATATTCACCATGCTCTGTTGATACGATACGACTATTCCACTCTTTATTTTTAGTCAATGCACCTAGCGTAACATTTGAACTTCCCGTGATGATTCTATAAATTTCTTCTTTTCGAAATATGTATCCTTTTGTATGAAAGCCTTCTTTTGCTTCTACCGCCGAAAAAATTCTAAGCGTAATATTATTTAACTCTGCTAGCTTACGGAGTGCTTTTGGC
>JAEYQN010000012.1 GCA_023409995.1 Cyanobacteria bacterium OH_CBB_238
ATGATGGTGACACCACAGTATCACATGGAGAAGGATATTTAACTGATCTTTTTAATGAAAAAAAATGGAAAAAACTAATTAAAGAAATTAATCTTCGTTCTAAGCGCCTAAATATGAATCCTATTTATACATTTTTTTTAAATTGTCTAGTTCCATTATTACCTGAGTTTTTAATAAAAATATATTTTTTATTGTTACATAAAAATAACAATTCTTATTTAAATAAAAAAATTTTTAAAAAGGAATTTGCTGAATTAATTGACTTAAATCAACGTCTTAAACTCTTAGATAAGTATTTATTTAGAAACAATAATAATGCGAAAGAATTACATTGGAATAAAATTAATTCTCCAGCATATCAATACACATTAGAACAAATAGATAAATTATCTTCAACTTTTTCAATCGAAATCAGATATCCTTTTTTTGATCGTAGGTTAATTGAATTCTGTCTTGCGATACCAACTGAGCAAAAAACTAATAATGGATGGGATCGATTTATAATGCGCCGTGCAATGAAAGGTATATTACCTCCAGAAATTCAGTGGCGTCTTTCTAAGGGAGATCTTAGTCAAAATTTTGATCTTAACTTAATGAAATTTGAAAAGGATGTAATAAATAATTTAATTTCCAAAGATTATTATTTAATAGAAGAGTTTGTTGATTTAAATGAATTAAAAAATGCTTATAAAAGTTATTTACGTGGTGAATATAAACAGGGTACTACTTATGAAGGTTCTATGGTTATATGGAAATCACTTATTTTAGCTTTATGGCTCAAAGAAACTAATTGGTAGTATTAGTTAATAAAGAAGTATTAATTTTAAAATTTAGCGTTTTCTTATAATTTTAGTGACTAATTTCACATATTTATATATATTTTATCTATATTTGTGAAAAAAAACGAAATACTTAAATAAATATAATTACTAATAACAGTTATTATTTGCTTAAAAGGGAATGATAAAAATGAATAGTAAAAAAAGATATTCAAAACCGCAACTAGGTGAATATGGAACTGTTGAAAAAATTACTGAGAATGGAAATGGTGCCAATACTGACGGTAAAAATGGTAGCAAGCACTTGTAAATGAAAAACTTAAAAGAAAATTTTTATAGGGCATATGGACTTAATATTTGTTCGTCAGTTGTTATTCCACAGCTATCCTCTATAAAATTCAATTCTGGAAACTCAAATTCAAATGTAGACGTTATAATTAGATTAGGTAATGTAAAAATACCTAAAAATAATATATTAGTTGAAGGTAATTATTTTAAAACTACAAAAAATTCATTTTACCTTTTCTGGGAAGATTTTGGAAAATTTAAGATAAGTAATGGAAATGAAATTATTTTAGATCCCATACCTAATATAAATGAAGAATTATTTACTTATTTTATTGTAGGAGCTCTTATGGGAGCATTACTTTATCAACGTGATTATTTAATATTACATGCTAGTTCTGTTAATATTAATCATAAAGCAGTAGCTTTTTTAGGAGATTCTGGAAGTGGTAAGTCTACAATAGCTATGAGTTTACAAAAAAGAGGATTTCCAATAGTAACTGATGAAATATTAGCTATTAAATTTGATAAATCAAATGAACCGTATGTTTATCCTAGTTTTCCAAAAGTAAGATTAAATTATGAAACAATGTCTAAATTGAGCAATGAATCCTCAAATGTATTTAATGAACAACATGGATTATTAAAGAATTTTTACAATGCCCAATACAGATTCTCTGAAAAACCATTATCTCTTAAGAGTATTTATATAGTTGAAAAAAGTATTGATACAATTTTAAAAAGATTAAAACCACAGAGAGCTTTAATAGAGTTGATAGGTAATTCTTTTTGTATCCAAATGTCAGATAACTCAAAAAAATTTTCACATTTTAATAACTGTTCTTATTTAGCCAGAAATTTGCCTATTTATACTCTAAAAATGAGGAAGTCATTTGATAGTATTCCTGTAGTACATTCTCTTTTATTAAAAGAATAAACTTATAATTTACTTCGTTTTATTAAATTTTAATAATTTAAATTGTTATATGAATTACAATCTTAGCTTTATTTTTGAGTTATCTTAAATATAAAGATTTAAATTGATAAATCAAAATGGATACTAAAGCTTAGCTTTAGCATCCACCACATTTACCTCAATTCTTGTAATTTTATTATCTTGATCAGGGAAATCAACATAAAAAAGGGTTTCGCTTTCTCCAGGAATATTTTTAGATTGTAAATAAACTGAATCATTGGTGGCAACTATGTTACCATATTCATCATATGCAGTTGCATTCATTTTAACGTTAAATGCATCATATTTATTGTTGTTTTGGACGTAACCTTCTAAATATGAATATGTGGTGCCGTTATACTCGTAAATATCTTCCGTACTGTTATTTAAAACTTTTATGGCATCTATAGAAATCTGTTTTTCACCAAATGTGCTGTTAGCAGTAGTATTGATTGCAAAACCAGACATCCCTGCTAAAAGCACTATTCCAGTTGCTACAAGCATTAAAACAGCGGTGAATATGATTGGTATTAAAATTTTTTTATTTATATTCAGTTTTTTAACCATTTTTACTATCCTTTATGCCTTTAGTAATACTTATGAAACGATAATTTTAATTATAAACTAATATTAAGATAGTTTAATAAATAAATTGCTGTTAAGGTGCTGTAGGTCACAACTATGTCAATATTTAATGCAACCTGTAAATATGAAACTGTAAAGCTGCGCCCTGAGGATGAACTTCTTCTGTACTGCGCCAGTACAGATGTGAATCTAGAAATTAGAGATAAAATTTTGTCTTTAATTCAAAAAAAGCTAAATTGGAATTATTTATTAAACTTGGCATCGAGACACAGGTTATTGTCATTATTATATCATAATCTTAATTTTATATGTCCTGAATTGGTTCCTGAAGACACTTTAAAGGAGCTTAAGGATAATTTTAATGCAAATGTTCGTAAAAATTTGATGTTAACTGGAAAAATGATTAAAGTTCTTAATCTACTTGAATCTGAAGGTATAACAGCAATTCCATATAAAGGATCTGTTTTGGCGTCTATGGCTTATGGAAATATTAGTTTACGACAATTTGATGACATTGATATCTTTATTGAAAAACATGATGTTCTTAAAATCAGAGATATGCTCCTCTCAATAGGGTATAGTCCTCTTTTCAACTTAAATGATAATATGGTGAAAACTTATCTTAAATCCCAAGATGAACTCATTTTAATAAAAAAAGATAGTTGTTCCATAGAATTTCATTGGAAATTCTCTAGCAATTTCTTTTCATATCCTTTCGTTCCAGAATCAATATTATGTAAAAATATTTCAAATGATGTATTGAACGGTAAAGATATTTTAACTTTCTCACCAGAAGATACGTTTTTGATATTGGCTGTCCATGCTGCAGGACATTACTGGTCTCGTTTAGCATGGCTTTGTGATATTGCTGAGCTTATTGAAAAATACAATCTGGATTGGGATGAAATAATAAATAAATCTAGTAAATTGAATATTAAAAGGATAATATATATAAACCTTTTTTTAGTAAATGAACTTTTAAGCTCTAAAATTCCTGAAAAAATTTTAAAGGAAATATTTTTAGATAAAACAACTAAAAACATTTCAATCAAAATAATGAATGATATTTTTCACGAAAATTCAAAATCTTTTACTCTTATGGACTGGATATATTTCCATCTTAAACTTAGAGAAAATTTGAGGAATGGTATTTTAGATTCAATTTACCACGTTACTGTTCCCTCAATTAAAGAATTAGAGAAATTGAAATTACCATATAAATTATATCCTATTTATTATCTATTTAAACCATTTAATCTCTTAAGAAGATTTAAGTTTATTTAAATAAGTTTTTTATTATTCCATACGATAATACCATT
>JAEYQN010000029.1 GCA_023409995.1 Cyanobacteria bacterium OH_CBB_238
GCTATAATTAGCATTGTTGTTGCAAAATTAGAATCAATTTGATTTTGCTTATGTATTGATTCAGCATAATCGGAACTTAGAGAAACAATTTTATCTAGTGTATTTCTGTATTCAATAAAAAGTCCAGCGGTTTCGTGTTGGTATTTTGCTGCAGCTAATTTATCTTTGCCCGAAAGTGACAGATCGACAACTATATTTCTTGAGTTAATATAGTTTGTTCTTGTTGTATTTAGCTGTGACATTAGTTCATCAACTTTGTCATAGAGGTCTATTTTGGCAATTTCTTCAACAATAGCTGTATTTTCTTTGCCAAATTTGATTATTTCCTCTTTATATAATTTTTTCTTAGAAATTGGTTCAGTTAAAACCATTTCAAGTAAAGCTGCATTACAGAGGTTGGAGTTAATTGTTACCCTGCTAAAATCTTCAACAGGTATTAATGCATTTAAGTACATATTTTTTGTACTATCCGTTGCTTTTTTGTTGAAATAAAATCCAATACAGCTTACAAAAAGTAATGCAAATAGTGCAATTCCGACCAATAACAAAAGTTTAGACGAAATCTTCATGTTTTTAATAAAGTCCATACAAACGCTCTTTCCTTATTCTACTTCCAGATAAATAGCGCTAAACAGCCCCAAACTCTATGTTGCATACAGTGCTCTCGGTGTTTTGTTCACAAAAAGACACTATAAGACATAACGTAGATGTCTACCTATTAACTTATTTATTTATCTTCCAAACTAATTAAGACAAGAAGAGTGTATCATAATTTAGCTATATTGAAAAGACCTTTTCCTATATTTTTTATTTTTCCTTGTTAGAGTAGTGCTTAAGTGAAATATTTAATATTCAAAAATAGAAAACCTGCTTTAAAACAGGTTTTTTAAGTTATTTTTATAATGTTTTCTTTATTTCTTCTTCAACTTCTTGTAATATTTTATCGATATTTTCCGAAGTTTTTCCTGCACCCTGCGCAAAATTAGGTCTTCCGCCTCCTTTTCCGCCTGTTGCAGTGGCTATTTTTGATACAATCTGCCCTGCATTAATACCTTTGTTTACAAAAACGTCTGCCACTTTTACCATAATAACAATTTGTGTATGGTTTAAAATAGATACTAATACAATTACACTTTCCTTTAATTTTGAATCTAATAGCTCTATTCCTATTTTTAGTGCCTGTGCATCGACAGAATCTAGTTTTTTGATTAATATATCAGCTCCGTTAATCTTTTTTGCATCATTAACTATCGATTTAAATTTTTCTTTAGCAGCACTTGATTTTAATTGTCCTATTTCGTTTTGTAGAAGTTTATTTTCTTCGCTTAATTTGTCAATTCTAGATGTAACTTCTGAGGTAGAAATCTTAAATTTATGCGCTAGTGCATCCAAGCTTGATGCTTTCTCATTTAAGTATTCAAGAGCTCTGTCTGCACACATAGCTTCTATTCTTCTTGTACCTGCTGCAACTGCGCTTTCTGATATGATTTTGACTAGCCTAATTTGCGATGTTGAAGTGATGTGGGTTCCTCCGCAAAGTTCAGAAGAAATAGTTCCTATTTTAACAACTCTGACATCGTCGTCATATTTCTCTCCAAACAGAGCAGTAGCTCCCGATTTTTTTGCCTCTTCTATATTCATGACTTCAGTTATCTGTTTATAATCATTTGCAATCCACTTATTGATAAGGTTTTCTGTTTTTATAATTTCATCATGAGTCATTGCCCTAGGGAAAGAGAAGTCAAATCTTGTTCTTGATTCTTCTACTTGAGAACCTGCTTGTTTAACATCATCACCTAATATTTTAATCAATGCTGCTTGTAACAAATGAGCATTTGAATGATGGATTGTTATATTTTTTCTTCTTTCAATGTCTATTTTGGCAGTTACCTCATCGCCTATAGAAACTTCACCATTTATAATTTTGCACCTATGTACAAAAAGCTTATTTACTTTAAATGTATTTAAGACTTCGGCTTTAAATTCATTATTTTCGATTATTCCAGTGTCACCCACTTGACCTCCTGATTCAGCATAGAATGGTGTTTTATCCAGAATAATGTCTATAAAGTCATCAACTTCAACTGTTGCAACTATTTTTGAGTAAGCTTCTTCAGCTATATATCCAACGAAGTTTGTTGAGCCATATTTATTTTCAATATCTACATATACCAAGTCATCAGTTAGGCTTATTTTTTGAGTTGCAGCTTTTGCTCTTTCTTTTTGCTCTTTCATAGCTTTATTAAAGCCTTCAGTATCAACGTTTAGCTCTTTTTCTGCAGCTATTTCAACAGTTAATTCTAATGGGAAGCCAAAGGTGTCATATAACCTAAATGCGTCTTCTCCGTTTATATCATTATTGTTTGAGAGCAGTTCTTCTATGAGCTTATAGCCTCTATCAAGTGTTGATTTAAATCTTTCTTCTTCTTTTTTTATGACTGATTTAATTTTTTCTTTGTTTGTTTCTAAATCAGGGTAGGCATCTTTATAATTCTGCACAATAGTATCTACAAGATCATAAAGGAAAGGTAATTCTAGGCCTAACATTTTTCCATGTCTAAGCGCTCTTCTAAGGATCATTCTGAGTACATAACTTCTGCCTTCATTCCCAGGAATAACTCCATCGTTAATTAAAAATGTTACGCATCTTGAGTGGTCTGTTATAATTCTCAATGAAATATCTGTTTTCTCACTTTTCTTATATTCAACTTTGCTCATTCTTGATACTTCATTCAAAATTGGTAATAATAGATCTGTCTCGAATGTTGAACGTTTGCCTTGTACAACCATTGTTATACGCTCTAGACCCATACCCGTATCGACATTTTTCTTTTCTAATGGTGAATGGTTTCCTTCTTCATCTTGGAATGTGTCTGTGAATACCAGATTCCATATTTCAACCCATCTGTCGCATTCACAAGTATCAATTCCGCAGTCATCTGAACATTTTAGATCTTCACCTAAATCGTAGTGGATTTCTGTACAAGGCCCACAAGATCCCGTAGCTCCCGGGGGTCCCCAGAAGTTATCCTTTTTACCTTTTCTTAGGACTTTTTCCGGTGAAACTCCTACATCTTTTGTCCAAATATCAAAAGCTTCATCATCATCTTGATATATAGTTATCCATAGCCTATCTTTATCCAGCTTTAAGTAATTTGTCACAAAATCCCAGCTCCAAGGTATAATTTCTTTTTTAAAATAGTCACCAAAAGCAAAATTACCTAACATCTCAAAAAAGGTGTGATGCCTTGGCGTGCGGCCTACGTTTTCGATGTCAGAATCTTTCCCGCCAGCTCTTGCGCATTTTTGGCAGCTTGTTGCTCTTGGAGGTTCATATGGTGGAATTTCAAGACCTAAGTAATATGGCAAAAACTGAAGCATACCGGCTGTTGTTAGCAAAACAGTTGGGTTATCAGGAACTAAACTTGAACTGGGAACTTCTGTGTGTTGATGTTTGTCTTTAAAAAAATCTAAAAATGCTTTTCTTATTTCATTTCCACTAAGCTTTTCTGCCATATATATTCCTTCTAATAAATTTAGTCTTACTCTAATTTTACTACAAAATATTTCAATGTTGACTTTTAAAAAATAGACTTTTTGTGTTTTTTCACTTATAATTATGTAGCTGAATCGTAGTTAGCCAAAACTTAAAACTGCAATTTAAGTACAAGATAAGGTAAAAAATGTCATCAGATAGTAATTCGGACACGGTAATTAGTACTCATAGTTCCGATAATTCAAAAGATAATCAAACACACATTAAATTTTTAGCCGTTATAAGAGCGTTATTAGCAAATTTAGGTATAGCTACAGTTAAATTAATTTGCTTTTTTGTTTCATCAAGTTCTGCGCTGCTTTCAGAAGCGGCTCACTCATTAGTAGATTCTTTCAATAGCGTTTGTTTACTGGTTGGTTTGAAAAGAGGCTCAAGACCGGCAGATGATATTCATCCATTTGGTTATGGACTAGAAGCAAATATATGGGCCCTGTTCGCAAGTATTCTTATGCTTGCAGGTACATCAGTAGCTTTATATAGTGGATTTGATAAGCTTATTAATGGGCATCATGAGATAGATATATTGTTGAATAATTATACATATATAGCTATTACTTTGGGAGTTAGTATTTTATTTGAAATGTGGTCTGTTAATAGTGCTGTGAATGCAGTTCTGGCTGAGGCCAACATTGCTTCTTTAAATCCGATTTCAAATTTTATATTGTCTTGTAAAAATATAAGAAAAATAAAAAGCCCTACAACAAAATTTGTTTGGTATGAAGATGTGGCAGCTTTATCCGGTGTTGTCATTGCAATTATTGCTTTGAGTATTTCGAAGTTCGTATTGCCAAAGGATCTTGCTTATTTACCAGATGCTATTGCCTCTATCATAATCGGTACGATACTATTGTGTTTAGCTATATATTTATTGAGAAATAATGTCAACTTTTTAACAGGGCAATCTGCAGAACCACATGTTGAAGAAATTATAAAAGATGTTGCTTCAACTTTGCATGGGATTGCGTGTGTTCATGAATTAAAGACAATGGATATGGGTTCATCAGGACTTATTGTTAATATTAAAATTGAAGTTGACCCTGAAATTCAAGTTAAGGACGCAGATGATATAGCAGAGATGCTAGAAAGAAAAATCAGACATAATATAAAAAATGTTTCCCATGTTTCAGTTGAAATTCTGGCAGACGACGCAGAAGATAACTGGGAAAATAAGTTTGATAAAGTGATAAAAGAAGGTCAAGAAATATCTGTTTTAGACAGTCACGAAGCCACTATGCTTTCTAATTTCTACTCATTCTCTCAAACTGTAGTCAGAGAAATAATGATTCCAAGAACCAAAGTTAGCATAATAGATTCTGAGGATTCCCTTGAAGACTTGATTAATCTAATTATTGAATCAGGGCATACAAGAATTCCAATATACGAAGATAATGTTGATAATCTCATTGGGGTTATTAATGCCAAAGATGCATTGAAAGCTTTACAAAATAAACAGAATGACACTTGTGAAATAAAATCTTTAGCGAGGGATTTACCAATTATCCCAGAGAATAAATTTATTAGTGATTTGCTTAGTGATTTTACTTCATCGAAAAACCAAATTGCTGCGGTTGTTGATGAACATGGCGGTTTTGCAGGTATTGTGACCGTAGAAGATATTTTAGAAGAAATTGTAGGGGAAATATATGATGAATTTGATGAAGCTCCTCCTGCAGAAATAATTAAAATAAATGAAAATACAGTAAACGTGTCAGCTCACCTTGATATTGAAGATATTAATGAAAAATGGGATTTGGATATTCCTAATGAAGATTTCCAAACACTTGCAGGGTATGTTTTTGGTCTATTAGGTAGAGAGCCGGAAGTTGGAGATATAATATCTGACAAGAATATAACTTATACAATTACAGAACTTGATGGTAGAAGAATCTCTCGAATAATAATGAAAAAGGATACTCCATTTGTAGATGTTATAGAGTTGCAAGAGTCTGAAGAGAAAGAAGTGAATGAAACATTATAAGTCTGGCTTTGTAGCTTTAGTTGGTCGACCAAATGTAGGTAAATCTACAATATTAAATAAAATTATTGGACAAAAGATAGCTATAACTACTGATAAAGCCCAAACAACCAGAAGGCGAATAAAGGGTATTTTAACTAATGATTCTGCTCAAATAGTTTTTGTAGACACTCCTGGTGTCCATAAGCCTCTGGATAAACTCGGGGAACATTTGCTAGATGAGACAAAGCTTGCATTACCGGAAGTTGATCTTATTCTCTTTGTAGTTGATGCTTCAGAGCCAGCAGGCAGGGGGGATAAATGGATAAGCGAAAATCTTCTGAAAAAGACAACTATTCCTATAGTTATAGTGTTGAACAAATCCGATTTGATAAAGGATCCTATAAAAAGAGAAAATATATTATTAACCTATAAAACCCTGTTTGACGTGAATTTACCTTGCGTTAAAGTATCTGCAAAGACAGGTAGGAATTTTGACACATTGCAGGACAACATCATAAGGAAGCTTCCCAAAGGTGACAAAATATATAATGATGATGAGCTTACTGATGAAACTATGAGAGATATTGCTCGAGAATTAATCAGAGAAAAAATTCTTTTGAATACAAGAGATGAAATTCCTCATTCAGTTGCGGTAGTGATTGAAAAATATGAAGAAAAAGCTACTTTAGACAAAATTTCTGCTGTTATTTATGTTGAACAAGATAGCCAAAAAGGAATATTAATAGGTAAAAATGGACAGATGTTAAAAACAATAGGTTCTGAAGCTAGAGTAGAAATAGAAGAAGTTGCAGATAAAAAAGTATTTTTGGAGCTTCAGGTAAAAGTACGAAAAGATTGGCGTTCTTCTTCTAGTGCAACAGAGTTGTACTAATAAGTTCCTTATTGAAGGAATCCTGTTTTTCTTGCCATTATATACCCTCTATCAACAAAGTCAGGGGTTAATCCAGCTTCTTTAATCCTATTTATAGCGTATGAGAAGAATTCGTATTGATATTCATTCATAATGTCTTTGTTTTTATTAAACCAATTTAATTCATAATCAATTGAAGCTTCTTTTATACCTGCATCAATTACTTTATTGATAAAGGCATCAAATTCTTGTCTTGAATCATTTAGTCTTGGTAATATTATATATTTCGCCTTGACTGCATAATCATGTATGGCGTTGGGCGCATATTTTTTCAGGTTTTTCCACACAGCATCAAAAGCATCTACTCGTTTAACTTTTTTATATGTTTCTTTCGTGCCTGAATCAACAGAAATAACAATAGTCATAACCCCAAGCTTTAGTCCTTTTTCTATTGATTTACTGTATTTGATTCCGTTTGTTAGAACTCGAATACAGCTTAAACCTGAATTTATCATCAAATTTAGCATTTTATCAAAATCAGGAGTTATTGTTGGCTCTCCCCCTGCTATTGTTATGTGCCCACCGTCTTTTAGTAACTTTCTGTCTATTAAATCTTTTACTATTCTTAGTGAGGATTTTTCGGTTTTTATTTTTCTTGCTTCATCCAGATAACAATAAATGCATTTACAATTGCACACAGTGCCACTGTTGAAATTCATATAAGAGATATAATCTTCGTTGTCCCATTCTTGCTCTTTTAAATACAAGCACCCTACGCATTCAGGGATAATATTGCCTTTTTTCATTTGTTCTCTGTAGGATCTTTTTATAGCAAAAAAATTATCCCAGTCTATCTTCTGACCTGGGGTATATGTCATTATTGTTTTAAATCCACCACCGTCAGAGACTGATCTGCAACAAAAATTAAATGCATTGATATTTGTATCTAAACCATGTTCAATCATATCGCAGCTAACATATATACTATTTTCTGATGAGTTTGTCATTTATGATTTTCCTCGTATTTTTTTATAAGGCTTAATGCCTCAATATATAGCTCAAGCTCTAAATTTAACAATGCTGCTTTTTTCTCTATATATTTTATCATATTGTATACATCTTCAGAAAAATAAGGTGCTGTTTTAGCATACCATGCTTGTTCAACACTTGCCGAAACTGATTTTGCGCCACTTTCTAGAACTTTATTGAACCACGCATCTAGTTCTTCGGTGTTATCATTAATTCCTGGTATTATTATATATTTACTTTTGATTTTATCAGAATAGTTTGAGTTTACAACATACTTACGAATATTTTCCCAGACTTTATCAAAAGTTTTGACTTGTTTGATTTTTTCATAAGTACCTTTAGTACCGGCATCTGGAGAAATAACTAGACTTATGGCTCCAAGCTTAAGCCCTTCTTCTATACTTTTAGAGTACTTAATTCCCGAAGAATTGATTCTGATGTTTCTAAATCCGTTATTTAAAAGAAGCATTATTGTTTCATCAAAATTTTCAAGAATTGTAGGTTCTCCCCCTCCAAAAATAATGCAGGATCGTGGAGTTGCTCTCAATATTTTTCTCTCTATCATATCTTTTAAAATAGGAAAAAAATCATAGTGTTTGAAAGTATTGAATTTTATTTTATCGTCTGCCGCATAACAGTATGTGCAATCACAATTACATTTGCTCCAGTGATTTAATGTGATGTGGTCGATAAAAATATCATCATTCCACTCTTTTTCATAGAGATAGATACATCCTTCACACTGAGGAAGAACCTTTCCTGATTTATGGAGTTCTATTTGTTTGTTTTTTATTTCAATAATTGAATCCCAATCAAGGTTTTCTCCATGATAGTCCTCAATAATAGTAGAATCAGTTTCCATTAGATCTTGTAAGTATGCATAACAACAAGTTCTTATACTATCTCGCCTGAACTCTAATCCATTGTTTACCCAATCACAAGAAACGTATTTATTACTATGATTTTGCGCCATAAGCTAGCTGCTTTCTTTCAGTTTGCGCAACAGCAGCTGAAATTAGTCCTGCAAATAATGGGTGTGGTCTATCTGGTCTCGACTTGAATTCGGGATGGAATTGGCAAGCTACAAACCAATCATTTTGGGGATATTCAATCATTTCGCAAAGCATTCCATCAGGTGAAAGACCTGAGAAAACAAGTCCTGCGTCAGCTATTTTTTGTCTAAATTCGTTGTTTACTTCATAGCGATGTCTATGTC
>JAEYQN010000035.1 GCA_023409995.1 Cyanobacteria bacterium OH_CBB_238
GCTACATAGCATTGCGCATCCTGTTTGTCTACATGCATATACATCGGAATGATCTCCAAATATATTCAGTGCATGTGTCGCAACACAACGTGCAGACACGTTAAAAACTCCCGGAAGCTGTTCCCCGGCTATTTTATATAAATTAGGAATCATCAGTAACAATCCTTGGGAAGCTGTATAGGTTGTTGTTAACGCACCTGCTACCAAGGAACCATGCACCGTGCCTGCCGCACCGCCCTCTGATTGCATTTCTGTAATTTGTACTGTCTGGCCAAAGATATTTTTTCTGCCATCTGTAGCCCATTCATCTGTAGCCTCTGCCATAACAGATGAAGGTGTGATTGGATAAATAGCTGCAACTTCAGTATACGCATATGACGCGTGTGCTGCCGCATGATTCCCATCCATCGTTTTCATTATTCTTTTCATATTTTTCCTCCTAATGCTAACATGGTAATTCTTATAGCGTAAAAAATGAATCGGCAAGCCGATTCTAATGATGATGAAGCCAGCCGTATAAGAGAAATGAGACCAGCAAAACCCTTATACAAATTGGCCACCTGTTCCGAATATATGATTATATTCGCTAATGAGAATTTTATCATTAAAAAAAAGGATTATCCAATCACAAATATGCATGACTATCATATTAAATTTATATAATAAAAATCCCAGTCTTATGACTGGGATAACTTTTTTGCTACGATGTTTAATTCATTTATGAACTCATCTATTTCGCTACTTCTATTATGATGTCTATGAAAAATCAAATAATCACACATATGTGTTGTCAGACTCTTACATTCCCTTTGTACAAGACCATGTTGTACAAGTGTCGATTCGGGCATTGGCGACACCCACATATAAGAGGAATTAATTTCATGAAGCAAATCGAACTGACTCCCCCTTTCGTAGACATAAATTCGCTTTTTTCCAAGAATATGGAATGCATTTTCATCTTCCATATTTTCGGTATTAATTCCTTCTGGATACTTGATATCACCGTGCATAATCTGAATCATATCACGCAACGCTTCTCTGGTAATCACTTTCTTTTTCGCCAGGGAATTATTTTCAGAACATAATAATACGAAATTAAAATCCAACAGAAGCTGATAATCAATATGTTTCGAATCCAATAAGGAAAAATAGGATTGCTCATATTGTTTTTCAAATCGTATAATTCCCAAATCGTATTGATGATCTTCTAAATTATGAATCGCAGCCATAGCACTGGTTTCCTGAAAATGAATAGAAATTGTTTTATTGGGATCCAGTTTCTCAATGAACCTTGTAAATGCATAGGATACATAACTTGCTCTCGGACATGCAATTTTCGCCGAGATACGGTTTTTATCAAATTCAAGAAAATCACTTTCCAAGCCATCGATCTTCTCTTGTATTTCTTTTAGTTTCCGAATAAATTTTTTACCTTCTGATGTAACTTTAACACCTTTCGGGCTTCTGTTGAAAATTGTGATATCATACTCACTTTCCACTTCTTTTACAATCTTACTCAGATTGGGCTGTGCTACAAATAATCGTTTGGCCGCTAACGTAATAGAACCGCATTTTTCAATCTCCAGAATATATTTTATATTAGATATATTCATTTCTTATTCTCCTAATACCCTCACTGCCTTAGTCAGCATTGTTCATCTTTGCCAGCTTTGCCGCCTGATCCGCTGCAATAAGGCTATCTAATAACTCCTCAATATCTCCGTTCATAATAGAATCAATCTTGTAAAGCGTAAGCTTGATTCTATGATCCGTCACCCGGCCTTGCGGAAAGTTGTAAGTCCGTATCTTCTCCGAACGATCTCCAGTACCGATCTGACTCCTTCGAAGCTCCGCTTCTGCGTCATGTTGCTTTTGTTGCTCTATATCATAAAGCTTGGCACGTAAGAGTGCGAACGCTTTCTCTTTATTCTGTAATTGTGACTTTTCCGTCTGGCTGTATACTACAATTCCTGTTGGATAATGGGTCAAGCGAACAGCGGAATCAGTTGTGTTGACGCACTGTCCTCCATTTCCTGACGCACGCATAACATCAATGCGAATGTCTTTATCTTCAATGACCACATCCACCTCCTCGACCTCTGGCATTACCGCGACAGTGATGGTAGAAGTATGAATCCTCCCTCCGGATTCCGTTTCCGGAATACGTTGTACACGATGTACACCACTTTCATATTTTAATTTAGAATAAGCTCCATTTCCATTAATGATAAAGCTAACTTCCTTTACTCCACCGATGCCAATTTCATCCACACTGACGGTCTCTACCTTCCAACGCTGTTTCTCCGCATAATGGACATATAACCGATACATCTGTGCGGCAAACAAAGCCGCTTCATCTCCGCCTGCGCCAGCACGAATTTCTACAATAACATCCTTTTCATCATTTGGATCTTTTGGAAGCAAAAGAATCTTTAACTCCTGTTGTAACTCCTCCACGCGTTTTTTTGCAGTATTTAATTCTTCTTTTAACATATCACGCATTTCTTCGTCAGACTCTATCTCTAGCATCGCAAGACTGTCTTCAATATCTTTATTACACTTTTTATATTCCCTATATGCCTCAACAATTGGCGTCAATTCACTTTGTTCCTTCATTAAAGAACGGAATCTGTCCTGGTTGTTCGTAACGGTAGGTTCATTCAGCTCACCCAAAATCTCTTCAAATCGAATTAATAAATCCTCTAATCTATCAAACATTTTTACACTTTATCCTTTCACCAAAGTACCTGCAACGACACGATCCAAACCTGCAAGATCCTTCTTTACCACCACTTCTAAAAAACCTTTACTCTCCATGAGACTCTTCACCTGTTGACCCTGATCGTATCCTATTTCAAATAGTACTAACGCACCCCCGTTTAAATATATAGAGCATTCCGATATGATTTTTCGGTAGAAAAAAAGGCCGTCTTCTTTTCCGTCAAGTGCGATTAAAGGTTCATGCTCCTTTACCTCAGGCATCAGATCTTTCACAATACTTGTCTGGATATA
>JAEYQN010000070.1 GCA_023409995.1 Cyanobacteria bacterium OH_CBB_238
GCACTGCCGTCACAGGCTGGAAGGACATTGGAGCAAGCGGAAATGTAAAGCGCTACTATTTTGATGTCGGCGGTGTCATGGCGGAAGGAAAATGGCTCCAGATTGACGGAAAATGGCATTACTTCAATACAGACGGTTCCCTTGCCAAAAACACCATAATCGACGGCTATGAAGTGGATGCAAACGGTGTGAGAAAAACAAAATAAGCTATTCACACAAAAGGCGCACAGGTTGATATTTCAGCCTGCGCGCCTTTTGTAATACCAAAGATGCCCATGTTTTTCAGAACGTCTGCATATGGCTCCAATCGGCATATGGCAATCGGTTCCTCAAAGACATCATTTTTTCGACTCGGCAGGACATGACATTACTTACTAATTACAAAAAACCGCCATCCGAAATAGGACAGCGGTCTTACACCCGTCTGAAAGTACCGTTTTCATGGTAATGGATTCCAACTAAAGAACAGATCGCATCCAATTCATAAGGTGGCAGGAATAGTTCGTAAGTTTCATCATTCCTTGCAATACAAAGGGCATAATAGGGTCTCATATAGAAGTACCCTAATCCATTTGCCATCGTAATCTTATATTTTTTAAACGCGCCTTTATCATATGGAATCTCCTTTTTCCATGCAGCAAATAAAATCGTTTCCTCTATTTTTTTTATTCCAGTAATTGCATAAAGGGGAATGCACCATTCCTGATAAAGATCTGTGATATGTAACGTAAAGTCCAACACATGCATGTAAACGGGAACATTATTATGTGAGATACATACAAATTTACTTGGTGTCATGACTTTCATTTTGTTATTCTCTATTTTGTAACGAAACGCTAGAATTTCCATCTTAACGGCATCATCTGGTATCTGCATAAACTCCTTTGCATGCTCGGTAACATTTTTTATATAGCTTTCACCACGCTCATATTCAACTTTATGTGCATGTCTTTTAATCCCTTTTACTATATGTAAAATTAGCCAAACCACGAGAAAAGCTACTGCCAGAAAGAAAAAAGCAGGGGGATTTTGATATACTTCTTTAAAAGTAAGGCCAGATATATCATACATAAGAAAATAGAAACTAAAACAAGCGCCTAAAAAAGAAAGATGTTTCAGGATATTCATCCCAAATGGCAATGAAGTGTGTTTTGCATAATTTTTTGAAAGATTTTCACATTCTTTATATTCTTCCTTCAATTCAGTCGTAAGCGATTTCGAGCAAAAGATTTCCCCATCTATCAGATGGTTGTCATCATTTTCTGTCATATTGATTCCAAACACATATTTCATTGAATTTACCTTTGTTCTTTATGGATAATTTTTTGAACCATACCTTCGTAGGAAATATGATCTGCCTGCACAAAATTGGTAATCCCTGATTCTATGATCGCTGCGCTGCATTTTGGCCCAATGCTGACTATAGCACCATCTTTTTCCCAATTCACCGGAAGTTTTCCCTGGAGGGCTTTCATCACTCTGTATACAGAAGAAGCGCAAGTAAAAAACACTCCATCACAGGTGCTCACAAATTCCTCTGGAATCTCCACCTTCTCTGGTGGAAGGTTTCTATACATTGGTATCTCTTCCAATGCACAGAATTCCGATACTCTTTTTTTCAGATTATTATCGATACTTTCTGCTTTGGGATACCAGACCACATCTGATTTTCTTACCTCCTTCATCAACATGTCTGCTAATGCTTCGCTATGATATTCCAAAGGAATCTTATCTGCCTTTATTCCATAATGTAATAGACTCTCTTGTGTTTTTTGACCAATCACAGCAAATTTAATTCCAAAAAGATTTCTGCTGTCCAGTCCCGATCGATAGAGATTCAAGAAAAAAGCATCTATGGCATTTTTACTCGTAAATACTATCCAACTGACTCTTTTCATAGCCTCAACGCTTAATTCACAGTCAATCGTTTCTATTTGGCCTACCGTTATTTCTTTTACAGAAGCACCTTCTTTTCTTAGCCTTTTTGCTAATTCAGATATTTCTATACCAATTTTAGGAACCAAATATTTTTTCCCGGATAACGGTGCAGTTTCTTCAAATCCAAGACGTCCTCTGAGTTTGACCACATCACCAATCACAATTAGGGCTGGGGATACCAGATTCGCTTTCTTTGATTCCCTTGAAAGATATTGCAATTCTGTCTGGCACACTCTCTGTTCCGGTGTTGTCGCGCAGGAGATGACTGCAGCCCCTGTTGTAGGGTCTTTGCCAGCTTCCATCATACATTTTGTAATATTTTCTATTTCATTCAGCCCCATCATAAATACACAGGTATCCTTACTGCTTGCCATTGCCTTGAAATCGATAGCAGCTAACTTATCATCCTTATCATGTGCTGTCACTACGTGAAAGCCTCCCGCTACCCCTCTTTGTGTAATGGGTATTCCTGCATAGGCAAGACCAGCAATCGCAGAACTGATTCCTGGTACGACTTCAAAAGGGACTCCGCTTTCAAATAATGCTATAGCCTCTTCTCCGCCTCGTCCAAATACAAATACGTCTCCCCCCTTTAATCGTACTACCTTTTTATATTGCATCGCTTTTGTCACTAATAGCGCATTAATCTGCTCCTGCTTCATCGTGTGATGATGATTGGCCTTTCCTACATAAATCTGCTCACACGCTTCTTTGGCATAGGAAAGCAATTCCGGCGATG
Source organism: Cyanobacteria bacterium OH_CBB_238 (assembly GCA_023409995.1). Lineage (GTDB taxonomy): Bacteria > Cyanobacteriota > Vampirovibrionia > Gastranaerophilales > Gastranaerophilaceae > JAEYQN01. Next base: position 2,678 of record JAEYQN010000070.1, read on the forward strand.
ACAGTCTATCATAAATAATACAATCTGCTTCACGAATTAGATCCCGTCCTTTGACTGTAATCAAATCTTCATCTCCTGGGCCGCCGCCTACCAGGTACACTGTTCCAGCTATTTTCTTCCTTACTTCACGAGCCGCACCTTTGGCAAGCATAATCGGATCATCCCCATTTACGCTGACAGATACCATGTTTTCCCCGGATTCATTTCCATAAACTACATCCAAACGATGCCCCTGTTTTTCAGAACGTCTGCAGAAGGCTCCAATCGGCATATGGCAATCGGCTCCTATCTCGCTCAAAAAAGTGCGCTCTGCAATTGCCATATTTTCTGTCTCTTCATCCGCAAAGACATCCAACATCTGAATCAATTCTTTGTTACTTGCCTTTACTTCCAATCCAAGAATTCCCTGTGTAGGAG
>JAEYQN010000071.1 GCA_023409995.1 Cyanobacteria bacterium OH_CBB_238
AAATATTTCCTGAAATCACTAATGTTGCACTTGTTTATAATAAAACCATTTATAAACAAGGTGAAAAAACAAAAATATTAACATCTAAAAACTTATCAGAAATATTTGGAATAAAAATCAATTTGCAGAATGAAAATGAGCGTTACTATATAAAGAGCGTTAATAACTAGCATTAAGCAAAGATTATTTCCGTTTAAATAGAGTTATTACCGTTGTATTTGATAAAACAAATACCTTGTTATAGTTGTTCTCAATCCATTTATTGAGATTTTGGGCATAGTCTATTCCGAAATCGTCCTTTGCTGTAGGTGTCATTACTTTTAGAAAATATTCGGGCTTATCATCATTAAAGTAATTTATTATATTGTTTTCGCCATAGGCCTCAACCATTTCTGATTTTAATGCATTATAATTGCCATCGCTTTCTCTATTAAACAGAAAATTAAGCATTGCCGTCTCAGGTAACACGATTATTCTATCCGTCTTAAGAGTATTTTTGCTTATGTATCTAAAAACATAGTCAAATAGTTCACCATCGGATTGTTTTGCATAAATAATTCCTTTGGGTGTTTCAAGCTTATAGGGGTATACATTTAAGATAGAAAAATTAATGCCAAATACAGCCACTATATATACAATTAAGAAATAACTTAGCGTTTTACCATAGTTATCTATCTTTGTGGAATCATTTATATAAAAATCTTTTATAACTATAAGCGTTGAAAGAAAAACTATAGGAAATACATAATTACCATAAGTCATCCCCATATTCGTAGACCAAAAACTTTTTACTGAAAAAAACAACGTAAAGAAAAACAAAATATAGTGAGGAGCCGACTTTATAATTGGTTTAATTTTTATCACTAATAATACGGCAAATAACCAGGCCAAATAGGTAAACATAAAATATTTAAAATAGTAACGAAGCAAAACAAAGAGCAAAACTAAACTCAAAGTAAGAACACAATAAGCTGCTATTTGTGTTTTATTTTTTAAATTATTTACTATATACCAGTATATTTTGTGCAACGAATATAGAAAAAATACAGAAACTACCAAACACATTATAGAAAATAAAAAAGTTGGCAATGAAAAATAATATAGCCCCGTATAAAACTCTTTCATTGCATCCGTATTGGCATATATAGATGCCAATTTGTAATACTTTATAAGGTCATTTAATGAAAGTCCTTGCAAAAAAAGTATCGCAAATGATACAAGAACGGGCAAGAATCCGAAAGCTAATGCTTTTAATATTGCTGATATTTTCTTCCTTGAGAGAAACATATTAATCAAAAAGAAAAGCAATAATGGAATAAATTCATATTTGTTTGCAATAGCGACTCCTGCAGATAAGAACGCAAAATAGAGCAGAATATTTTTATCAGATTTCAAATATTCCAAATAACACACTATTGCAATAAGAGAAAAATTCAAGCCATAAGTCATAGCAAATGCATATGGGGTTATATAATTTATTATGTTAGTTGTGAAACAACAGCAAATAATAATTAAACTTGCAATAATAGTCGAATTTTTTTGAGTTAAAAATTCTCTCGAAATTTTATATAAACACAGAACAATAGAAAAAGTATTTAAACACCCAACCCAGAATAGTGTAGACAAGTTAGATCCAAAAAGTTTATACATTAAAGCGTTAAATAGATATGAAAAAGGCAAAAAGTTATTAAATAAGTCCCGATACATTATTTTGCCTTCTAAAATTGCTTGCGGAAAATATACTTCGCGGCCTATATCAATGTACAATCCATAAGTTTTATACCTATACAGGAATATCTGCACAATGAATATAAAGACTAATATCAAGATAGGTTTGCATTCTTTTTTTATAAAATTCATAGATAAAAAATATTATAATTTATACCTTATAGCAAATAATTAATAATCGGAAATATACACTTAAATTGAATTAACTTGGTGGTTAGAGATTTGAAAATTGTTTATTTAAGATAAATGTTATAATATTAAAAGGTCAAAGATGACTATAGTGGAAGTTGATTGGAATATTATGTTTAGTAACAAGTTGAAAGAAAAACAATTTTACACCAAAGGGCGAAAAGGGATAACATGGAGAACGGCCGGGCTTTTTGAAAGCGATGAAACGCTATGGTTGCTAGATGATTTACTGAAAAAGATAGGTATTGAGAATCAAATAAAAGCAGTATATGGGTGTGTTACGACCCCTTGGGGCGGTGGAAGAATGCCTCAATTAGATGATATTGGGGAGAAAGAACTAGCAAAAATAATTGAAAAATATAACTCAAGAGGCATTGCCTGTTATTTTACATTCTCAAATTACCATGCAGATGAATCATTCTTTGACGACAAAATGGGGAACCTATTATGCTCTGTTGCATCAAACATTTCCGACTTAAATGGTATAATTGTATCTTCTGATGCACTTGCTGACTATATAAAAGAAAAATATCCCAAATTAAAGCAAATATCATCAATCATTAAGCCTGTTTATCAAAGAAATAACTACGATGATACACCTGAATACTATAACAAGTTATGCGAACGATATGATTTAGTTGTAGTTAGACCAGAATTTTACAGAGATTTGAACTTTATGAAAAAACTAAAATACAAATCTCAGATAGAGCTATTAGTTAATTTATATTGCTTTAGTCATTGTCCATTATCTCAGATGCATTATGATAAAACAGTAAAGCATTCCCCTGATGATACCGAAGCATTTCAACGCTCAAGATTCTGCAATAAAAAAATAAATAATATTCTAAATTATCCTGAATCTTTAGCAATAAGCAATGAAAATATTGATCAGTTAATAAAAATAGGATTCAAACACTTCAAATTGGCAGGAAGGGGGATAAGCTCAAGATTACTTCTTGCCAGAGATATATCAAGATATATTTTTGATCCTACTGGTCATTTTCAACATGTTGAACAATACATTTCGCAAAAAATACATGCATCAACATAAAAATTCTATTTATTATATTTAAGTATCTTAGCTAAACCAAGCAAAAATATTGGAATATATTTAAAGGGCGTTTTTAGCGTTTTCTTGTAATACAAGTTAATGCCGTCTTTAATGTATTTTTGCGATTCTTCTTTATTATCAAAACATGCGGCTTGATGATGTACCATTACAGCATTTGGAACAAAGTAGATGGTTTTATTTTTATATTTTTTTCTTAACCTATAACATAGCTCTATTTCTTCATAGTAAAGAAAAAAGTCTTCAGAAAACATTCCTATTTCAAAAAACAAATCTTTCGATATAAAAAAGTCAGCACCACAAATTTGTTCAGTTTCTTGTATTCTATTGATATTAACTTTTTCTGATTTAATTAGAGAGTAAAATCCATACGCAGCAAAAATGGAGTCTTTCATTTTCGGAAGCGATCCAAATGAATAAGTATATTTCCCATTTTCGTTGGTAAGTAGTCCTCCTGCAACCATACAGTTTTTATTATGTTCCATAAAGTCAAAAAGTATTTTTATTGCATTATTTTTCAAATATATATCAGGATTCAAAAAGAAGATGTATTTACCTTGTGCAATTTTTGCTCCTTGGTTTGCAGCTTTAGCAAATCCTAAATTTTGGGAATTTTTTATTATTTTAATATCTTTATCATTAGTATCAATTTGCTCTAACGAATTATCCACAGATGCATTATCAACAACTATAACCTCAATATTACAGGACTTGTTATGTAGATATATTGAGGAAATGCAATTTTCTAGATACCTTTTACTATTATAGTTAACTATTATTATGGATACTTCTATACTCAATTCGCGTCTCAAATCTTTATTACTGTAATCTATAAACTTGATTTATCTAGCTTATAGACATATAATATTATATGTAACAATTTTAATCAATGCTGATTAAAAGGAGCTATGTTCGGGAATTGTTTAATGAAGTAATTCTTGTGGCTATATAGCTATAAACTTTTAATTTTGCACTTAAGAATTGTACAATTTACTAAACTCAAGAGGTAAAAAACTAATGGCAAATAATGATCTTTTTAACAGATTCTTAAGCCTTTTCGGTCAAAATAAATCAGAAAATTCAATCAATCCTGATCAGATAGATGTTTCTCAGGAAAATCTAGATAATCTTATTGATGTATCTTGGGCTGGATATTTTACAAAATAGTTATTAATTTTGTTTAGTGTCTAGTAGTCTGAAAGAATTTTTTTAGTATCTAATATTATTTTATTCGAAGTGTTCTGTGGGTTGTTTACAAGGTAAGCAGAGAACACACTTTTTGCTGTATTTATGTTTCCGGTTTTGCAGAGAACTCTGATGTATGAATTAAGATAAACAGAATTTGATGGCTCTTTATCATAAGCTTTTTGTAAATATTCCATTGCCTTTATATAATTTTTTTCTTGAAAATAACAATAGCCTATTGAATACATAGCAAGTGTTGAACTTGGGTCCTGTTTTAAAATCTTGTTATATATTTCAATTGCTTTTGAAAAATCTTTTCTTTGTTTATATACATCAGCTAAATATGGAAGATCATATTTATAGTCTTGTAGTTTAATTTCTTTTCTAGCTGGCAAGGCAGCGCTTTTTGAGAATTCCGAATACACACTCTTTAGCATATTGACATCATTGGGTTGAATTTTTTGGTCGTGCTTAAGGTCATAAGGAAACATAATGTCATTTTTATTGCTACTATGTTTCACAATACCCAACGAATGCCCTATTTCATGTGTTGCGATTATGCTAATCATAGCTATATCGCCCGACTCAATTAAGTTTTTTGGTAGGTATATCTCTGAGCGCAATATATAGCCACCTTTATGATAGATTTGAGTACACGCACTCATTTTACTTAAGTTTTTAGAGTTAACATATACGCTAATATCAGCATCTGCTTTATTGTCAATAAATGTAATCTTAAAGAGGTTATTAGATGCCTTTTCCCAATCTAGAAAAGATTTTTTTATAATAGAACTATTTTTATTTGCCTCTACATATACCTTTATTTTTTTTTCTTGCCACTTAATGTGAGAATTTACCAATCCTGCTTGAACCTCTGATGCATAAGTGATAGTGGGCGCTAAAACAAGCATAAAAACAAAAATAAATAAGCTATATTTTAGTAGAGCAGATTTCACTTTATTCATTACATATTTCCCTTGCAATATCTTTTCTGTAATATTCACTATTAAAGGACACCTGCTCAATTTCTTTATACAATTCTGATAACGGAACATTATCTAGATTAGCGCATACGCTAATCAATCTATTGCATGACAAATATTTAATTTTCTTATCATTTTCATAATCAAACTGACCATATTGAATCTTAATATTAGGATTATTTATCCCGATAGATAGCTCTGCCTTTTTTTCTTCATACAAATTTAATTTGTAGTCTTCATCGACAATAACAACACAAGCACTGGTACCTGATTTCCATTTTAGTTTTGTATTTGCCAATTTTTGTTTAGACATTTTTATAAAAACATCTAAAATATCAGAATCTAAATGCTCCAAGATAGCTTGCCCTTCGGGATCTCCAATTCGAGTGTTGAACTCAAGAGTATACAGTTCGTTTGAATTTGTCTTATGCATTAACCCTGAATAAATAACGCCTATATAGTCTACTTTGTTTTTTCTTAAAACTTTTTGTAAGTTTTTTACATAGTTTTTTATGAGTTTATCTTGCATTTTTGAAATTCTCAGAGGAATATAAGATCCCAAGCCACCGGTATTTATTCCCTCATCATTATCTTTTAGGCGCTTGTAGTCTCTAACAGGCAATAATGGCAAAAGTGTTTTTCCATCCCAAAACATCATCAATGAAATTTCTTGCCCAACAATAAACTTCTCTGCAATCAAGGTTGTTTTTGTTGGCAACAATTTCCCATCTTTTACATCAAATACCGAGATCTCTTCTTTAGAAAGAAGCTCATTTACTTGCTTTTCAGCTTCTTCTTTTGTCTTAAGGATATAAGTACCAAAACCATTACATTCAACATCTCGTTTTATTACAAGAGGGAATTCTAACTTTGAAATTGCAGTCGATATGTCTTCGTTCTTTTTTATTACAAAATGTTCTGGTGTTAATATGTTATTAGCATCCATAAATCTTTTGCCAAACGTTTTTAAACCTTCCAGCTTAACCCAATGCTGAGTCACGCCTATGACTTTTGCCATACTGATTTTTTTTATATAGTCGATTATGCCACCACTAGAAATAAAAGGATCGAAGGCAATTACAATATCAATTTTTTTTTCTTTTAGCATTAAACCGAGATTAGCATTTGTTAACTCTAAAAATTCTCCAAATTTAGCTGCATTATGATTTCTGCCAAAAAGATATAGCTTATTTAATAATTTAGATTTACTTATTTCCTCAGCTAGCGCATAATCCCTACAAGTACTACAAAACAGTAATACGTTAGTTTTCTTTTTTTTAAATATATCTGTAATTTTTCCAAGCATTAAAAAACAGCTTTCAATTTATTTTTACAATCATTTTATACTTGTTAATAATATTGTACAACTGATGGACAGTAAAGACATATACTTAGATGATTAGAAATAGTTATTTCTATTATTTCCCGAATTGATGCAGTATGTTATACTTGTAATCGTAAGGGGAAACAATGCCTAAAGTTTTAATTACAGGAACAGCCGGATTGTTTGGCAATAACTTTTCAAGGTATTTGCTCAAAAAAGGCTATGAAATAATTGGGATTGACAACTTCTCTGGTGGCTATAAAGAAGATATTCATAGCTCGATAAAACAATATAATGCAAATATTACTGATCAAGAAATTATTAATAAAATATTTAAAAAAGAAAAACCAGAAATCGTATTCCATTTTGCAGCTTATGCAGCAGAAGGCCTAAGCCATTACATTCGAAAGTTTAACTACGAAAACAACTTAATTGCATCTATCAATCTTATAAATGCCTGTATTAATAATGATGTAAGAAAAATAATTTTCACCTCATCAATGGCTACCTATGGAGAATGTCATACACCGCCATTTCATGAAGAAATGCAACCCTGCCCTATTGACCCTTATGGTGTTGCAAAATATGCAACAGAATTAGATTTAAAAAATGCAAATGTTCACTTTGGGTTAGATTATTCGATAATTCGCCCACATAATGTAATTGGAAAATATCAGAACATTTGGGATAAATATAGGAATGTAATTGGGATTTGGATCAGACAAGCACTTAATAGGGAACCAATTACTATTTTTGGTGATGGATTACAAAAAAGAGCGTTCTCAGACATAAGTTTTTGCCTAGAACCAATGGAAAAACTCATAAATTGTTGTAGCACCGAAATATTTAATATCGGCTCTGACAAACCTATAGAGATAATTGAGGCGGCGAAAATATTACAACGCTGCGCAAAGAACTTTGGATACAACACTGATATCGTTTTATTAGATGAAAGAAAAGAAGCAAAGTTTGCTTATTCGGATCATTCTAAAGCAAGAAAAATGCTAGACTTTCATGACAATACAAATTTAGAAGAAGTCATTAATGAAATGCTCGAATGGGCATTAGTTCAACCAAAAAGAGAAATAAAAAATATGAAATATGAGATAGAAAAGGAAATGTATTCGTTTTGGAAACATTAAAACGACTTGTAATATATGAATATAACGAAAATAAACCACTACCTGAATATGTCAGATATGCCATTAACTCACTTATACAGTTATCACAAACTTGCATAGTAGTACTAAAACAGCTTCCAGAAGATGACGATTCACTCAAAGATCTAAATGCGGAAACTGTTAAAACGAGAAAACAAGCATTAAACGGTTATCTTAATTATGACGAATTAATACTGGCAAATGATAATTTTTATGGTCCATTTGCCTCATTTGATCCCTTATTTGAAGAGATGGAAACATTTGATTTCTGGTCGATTGATGGGCATTCTTCTTTTTGCGTTTTCAAACGAAAAGTTCTTGAGAACCCAAACTTTATTGAAAACATTATAACTAAACCCAATAGTATATCCCACGACTTTATAGAAAAAGGCTATAAATATGGGCTGAAGATCAAAGAACCTATCGAAATAGATCACTATGTAAAAGAAGAAAATTGCCCGATAATACCCAGAAACTATTTTTTAACTACTCGGCACAAATATTTTAACTATAGGCTAAAATATTCAGTCGATTATATAAAAACATCTTCGAATTATGATACAGATTTAATATTAAAAGATTTGATTGTATCAGGTAGCTTAGGTAATACAAGAGAAAATTTACATCTGGATTTTATTCTCTCCTCAAGATGTTCAGACAATAATATTATTAATACAAATAGAAAAATAGCAATTGTAATGTATATATATCCTCTAAACTTAGTTGAGTATTCCTACAAATATGTGCAATCAATGCCAAAAGATGCCGATATTTACATAGTATCAACAACTGAAAAAGTCATACGCAAATGCAAGGAAGTCTTTGCTGGTTTAAACAGAACCATTCAATACAGAATGCAAAAGAACAGGGGTAGAGATAATTCGGCTTTACTAATCACTTGCAAGGATGTTATTAAAGAGTATGACAACATATGCTTTGTACATTCTAAGCAAAGTTCAAAACTAAATAAGGTAATTGGTGATGACTTCAGAAATCATTGCTTTGAGTCGCTTTTAGCAAGCCCATTGTATGTAGAAAACATTATAGCTGCGTTTGAAGAAAATCCATACTTAGGTATTTTATTGCCGTTTCCTCCAAACTTTTATCCTTACAAAGTGTTGGGAAACGAGTGGATGAATAATTATGAAAATTCAAAAAATTTCATAAAAACCAGGCTAAATTTAGATATAGAATTAGATAAAGAAAACCCAATATGCGCTTTTGGAGGTATGTATTGGTTTAGAAGCAGCGCATTTAATTCTCTTATGAAGGCTAATTTAGCTTTTGAAGACTTTGAGTCAGAACCTCTCACAAAATTGGATGGACTATTAACTCACACTATAGAACGAATAATTCCTACATTAGCTCAAAATGATGGCTATTACACAGCTTTTGTTGCGCCTGAATATTATGCCTCAATATATATAAATAACATAAGCTCTGACATTAGAGTGCTAAAAAAGGAGTTAAAGAAATATGATTCCAACAAACATCTATTTAAAACTTTCTTGAAAAAGCTTTTCAGCGATTCGTAAATTTATTTATAATCCAATTTTTTGTACCTGATCAGTTTGAATAGCCCTTTTGGTTCGTTTACCGGAATGAATTTCGCAATAGTCACAGGCGGAAAAGAACTCTCGAGTAAAAAATATGTTCAATTTTTTTATTAATGATTTTCTATTTTCATTTCGTATATCAATATTTTCATCACTTAAAAAAGAATGAGACGAAAGTCGTTGAATGGCAATAGATCGTGTACAATGGTGAAACTTACCATCCATAAGAGCAATACAATCTTTTTGCCAACATTCAGAAAAAACATTAGCCAGTTCAAGTGGTTTGCGATTTCGAGGATATAGCTCCCCTATTTTGAACCATTCGTAATTCGAAACATAATAATATACGCCCAGTTGGTCTAAACGGTAAGTAATTTCTTGTAATTTCTGACTGTTTATTGATGAATTATCAGAGTAATCAGATAATGAAAAAAACACTTTATCTTTGTATTTTTTCAAGACAGAACAAAGATTTTCTGATGGAACAATAGTGGAGTTAGTTGTAATTTCAATTGAAATAATTTGTTTTTTTGTACAGGCATAATTCAACATTTTATCTAAATCTTTAACAATCATGGGCTCGCCACCAATAAATTTTAATTTATAAATTTTATTAGCTCCCTCTAGCAACTTTGTTAAATCAACTTTAAATTGCTCAAAAGATATAGTCCATTGATTATCAGAAGAATAATAGGGCATCAAAGACGCGCATTCCAAACAATTCAATGAACATGATGTCGTCAAATTAAAATCCATACTTGGAATATCGGGCCTTAAGTTAAGTATAAACCTAAGCTGGGAATATAGACCATTGAGAAAACAGAATATATTTTTTGCCAGTCTATTTTGTGATAGCCAGAAATCGAACGAATTTATTCTTAAGTTAAAAAAGCTTCGAAAGCGAAACATAACAACTCGATCAATATTTCTACTTTTAAATGTTGCCAATCCTTTAAAATTCATATATTATTTACCCTGATAACAATAGATATAATAGCATCTTGAGGAAATATTGTCGATTAATCAAGATGTCACAAAATAGACTATATGCTAATATGTTGTCAACTGCGATTATAATTAATTAATTTTGCCTGAAAGCCTAAAGTATGACTTACTTTTCGATAATACTACCTATACACAATGCCGAGGATTTTATTAATAAATCTCTTGACAGCATTATTAATCAATCTTTTCACGACTTTGAAGTTATTTGTGTAAATGATGGTTCCACAGACAGTTCATTGCAAATTTTGAGTACCTATAACGATCCCAGAATAAGAGTCATAAGCCAGCCCAATCAAGGATTATCAGCAGCCAGAAACACAGGCTTAGAGATTGCAACAGGAAAATACATACTATTTTTAGATGCGGACGATTGGCTCAATTTTAATACCTGCCAAATTTTATATGAAAAAACACTGGCAGAGCAAAACGCAGATATTATACTATTTAGCTTTAAACTGCATCAAAATGATTTGATTAGAAGTTATAAAATGCCAAACTACCCGGATCTAAAAGCAATAGAAACAACAACAGTTGAATTTTATTCAAACCCTAAGATTTTCATGGATTTTGACTTTGTGGCTTGGGATAAAGCTTACAAAAACACTTTTATACAACAACATAACTTAAAATTTGAACACTCGATATTTATGGCTGAAGATAGGGTTTTTAGCATAAATTTATTTGTAAAAAATCCCAATATAACATTTTTAGATGACACCTTGTATAATTACAGACTCAGAAATGACAGTCAAAGCAGAAAAAATTATGATTTTATCCTGCCAAATATGATTAAAGCGTTCCTTCATATTGAAGAGCAGGAATATTTCTATGCCAATACAATTTATATGCAAACTTTAATTATAAAGGTATTTTTACGAGATTTACTATTTTGGCTTGTTTCAACAAATGAAAAAGCAAAACTTGATGCCTGTCATACTCACATAAATCATTTCTTTACCATTATAAAAAAATATAGAAAACATAACTTGCATCTATTGGATGTATTTAAAGAGTTAAAACATAAGGTCTCTATTCTAAGAAAAAAACTATTAATAGAGCAAATTAAATTGAAAATAAAAACTTTAATTTGAAACATGCATCATTAAAGCTTAATTAAAAAAATGATTTTATTTCGGCATACTTTTTAGTTTGTCTCTTTGTTTAATTAGTCTTATTTGGCAAAAAAAATAATTTGAAGTTTTATATATTTGTTAGAATTCTGCAGTATTTTAGTCATGCTATAATACCTCAATTATATTCACAAATAATGGTTGGTTGCAGTTAAATGACAAATAAAGGTAAAGAATGAAAGTAAACATTGACTCCCCCTATACTCATACAAAAGCACATAAAGCTATTGCATTTAAGGCGGGACATACCACAATAATTAGTGATTTCGATGGAACATACATGCCTGCAACCTTCGATCATTCTGTAGTAGTGTCAAAAAAAGGTTATTTTGATTCATATGATTATTTTGAATATTTTTCTAAATTTCAGAAATTATTCAGTGGATTAAAAGACAAATGTGAATTTATACTATCCTCAGGAAGAAACATTTATGAAACAGAATTCTTTTTTAAGAATCTACCAAATCCAAGCTATGTTCCGAAGCCAGATTATTTTATATCTTCAAATGGTTCTGACATATTAGAAAGAGATGGAGATGGTTTTTCCTACAAAAGAGCTCTTATATCGAAACAAAAAGAGTCAGATATAACAACTCTCTCTGGTTGGGACACAGAAAAGATAAAAGGAATTACTCGTTCAATTCTTAAAAATGAGGGATTTGAAGTTATTGAATCTAAGGTAAATAGCAATAAACAAGAATATGGCGAGTTCTCTTCAGAAGCAAATATTGAACGATTGAAAACCCCTTATTCTAATAAGGTAGCATCCATAAGACAAGATGAACATTTGCATTTAAATGTTGCATTTACCAAAGATAGTGACGAGCAAACAATTTTAACTACCTTAAAAAAAATAGAAGATACGCTTACAAACTCGGGAATAAAAGCAAATTATTCATTTAATTCAAAGAATCCTTATGCGGGAAATCAGCGAATAATTGAACTAACCCCACGTATTAAGTATTTGACAGGGGAAGAAGGCAGCTTAAGCAAGTTATATGACCCATTACTGAGAATTCAAAGCGCTGCTAAAAATAATGATTTAATAATAGTTGCAGGAGATTCATCTAATGATAAGCCTATGCTTAATTTGATTAATTACTTCAAAAAAAATATGCAATTAACTCAAAAAGATATGGATAACCTTCCTGTAATAAGCATTATTGTGGAAAATAAAAACTCAAAAATTACAAGTCTAAAAAATGAACTCGCAAAATTCAACCATGATTCAATCAAAAAAATGATAGTCGTTAATCCTAACGGATCAGGGGACGTTAAGACCTTACATGAGGCTATAGAGCTTGCTATAAAATCATATTCCGACCAAAATAATTCTTTTGCGAAAGGGCTTATAGAAGGAGCGTCTCCTGAGTTAATAGATAAACTTGGAATAAAAAATATTAAAGACAATTTTTCTCTAATAAAAAACAAAAAAATCTTTATTCCTCTATCCCTTGCCGGTGCATCTTTATTGGCAATAGGCTCCACTTTAAGCAACGTATTCAACAAGCTACCGATAATTCCAGCCTCAAGAATAGGCAATCCTGAATCTTCAATAATGCAGACCCCGGCTGAAAATAAAATGTCACAAAACGTTCCCAAAGTATTTAGTAGCTTTGATAGGTAGCTGACATGATAATAACTATGCACCCAATAATTAATTATAATAATCCAAAGACTTCATTCAAAAGTAGAGTAGTAAAGGACTACCCACCAAATTCAGCTGACTCTGAAGTTAGAGATCTTGTTGATAAATTTGAAGAAGATGAGATCGAGTACAGACATTTGGGTCACGGGCTTTTTGCTGCCGCATTTGCGATTCAGGACAAACCAATCGTTATCAAAAAATCATTCGATTCAACAATTGCAAAATTAATAAATGATAAATTTGAAAAAGAAGGCAATGCTCTTTCTATGGTTCCTGCTAATATTGATAATACACAGAAATTAATTAGTAGAGTACTAACAGAAAAAGGCAATTATTACTTAGTAACAAATTTATTAAATGGCAAAAAGCCAAGTCCAATTATGAATCCATTTACAAAAGAACACTATAACTCCCTAATGGACACGTTGTTTCAGTTAGATTCCGCTAGATTATACCATATGGACCTAAATTTAGGAAATTGTCTGGCAACAAAGGATGGAAAAGTAAATATACTTGATTTTCAATGGGCAGAAAAATTTAATTTTTTTGGTAAGAATGAACATATTGATGTTCCAAGCTTTATAGCACCTTCAAACCTTGATATGTTTGAAAAAGAATCGTTAGCTGAATATCTCTGCGATTTAAATAAAAGTGGGTATAAAAGCCTAGTTAGAAAAAATTACAGAGAGTATCTTCACGAAAAATCTAATTTCCGAAGAAACCGTGTTGATATACTAAAACAGCAACTTCTTTCCGCAACTAACATTGACAATGCAAAAAAAGCAATAAAATATGAAGAACTCCAATCAAAATTATTAGACAATCCAAGTGACGAACTGTTAGATTTAGAGTTATCACATTTAGATATATTAAATGGATTTAATCAAGCCTATTGCTTCCATGATGAAAATGTTGATCAAAAATTGAATATATTAGAATCTGTTCCTGCATATTTATACACACAAATGGCTGTAAAAAATTTCAATACGAAAATTTCTCAAATGCAACAAAAATACAAAACTGGTGACCTTTCTGAGTACCTTAATTTACAAAAAGAATATGCTCAATATTACCAAGATTACTTCAGCTGGATCCCAGAGAACTTTAACTGGATAAAACGACTTGTTAATAGTGAAGAAGCAAATTCCAAACAAAAACTAAGCAAACTGGATTTAATTAAATTCATTAATATAAATTCTTTAGCTGAAATTTTTTCAAACGATACAACAGATAATAAAATTAATCCTTCTTTGAGTGATAAAACTCTTTTTTTGACATCCGAAATACAAAATCTTCACTCTAAAGACTCTGAAAAAATTGATAAAATTGAAAATTCATTAATCTTAAAAAATGACAAAGATATAGATAATATTGCAGTGCAAAGACGTATATTAAATAAACTAATCGCACAAATAAATAATGACATTAAAGCAGGAGAGAGCCTGAGTGCAATAGCAAATAGTTTGTGTGCCATTTATTTTAATGATCAACTTTCGGAATCAGCATATGAAGCATATATGTTCTGTGTTTCTGATATTGAGGGTAAATACTATAAGAGTCAGGGACAATCCTCAAGACAAATAAAAACACAGCTAAATGAGCTAATTGAAAACTTATTTTATGAAGTATACTCAAACTCAAATATAAACAAGACCGATAATCAAACAAATTACAATCTTGTAAAACTTTCAGAAATAAATTCTATAAATACTAACAAAGAAGATGAGGTTTTCAATCTTCAAATTAAAAAAGCACTATTAGCAGCAAAACTTCCAGAAAATAAAGGATCAAAAAATAGGGTTGTTGATAAACTCCTAAATACAAGAACTCCATTTTGCTTCTTATACGATGGCATAAAAGCAATAAGTAACTCACAGAAGAATACCGAACTCGCAATAACCGAGCTATCTAGAAATATGACACCGCAACAATTTGTTGAGTTTTTAAATTCGTCCAATAAAAAAGGAGATAGCATATTTTTTGAAAGAGATCTATCACAAAAGATTGAAGATAAAAAAAATTATGATGCATATACTAAGCTATATTATAAAAACCTGATAAGATAATTTTTTTGCTCCTAAAACAAAACAAGAGAAGAAAGAATTGCTTACATTAAATTTTATGGGTATCTTGACAAATAAATTAATAAACTAGCAAAAAAAAATAAAATTGTGTGTTATATAAAATATTCCAAATCATATAGGGGTAAATATGTTTTTAGCGTTAATACTGAATCTTTTAAATAGAAATCATCTTTGTTATTGTCCCATTAGAATTAAACAGCACAAGTTTTAGCGTTGTATCTATATTCAACGATACTTTCTCACATTATGAGAGCTTTTTAGTCAGGAATTTATGATTATTACAAATATCAAATCTTATGCACCATATATAAATATAGGGCAAAAGCATCAATCAAATAAAAATAACCAGCAACGATATACTCACGATGTAATCAATGCAGCAGTTAATTTTAAAGGAAAAATCCCACTTGATACTTATATTGCAAACGCTTCTGCAAAAATATTCAGATCAGAGAAGCCTGATTTTTCATCTTTTTCAAAATGGCTAGAAAAAGAAAATATTCCATTAAACAAACTTGTAGAATATATTGAAACAAACGGCAGATACCTTGGAGAAGGAACCGAAAATATTGTTTTTGCACTTCCTAATTCTGATTTATTTGCATTTAGAAAGCCATTATCAGGAATCAATGGACATGAACTGAGAGAAATAAAAGATGAATTTCCTAACTTAAATTTAGGACAAGCAATAGCAAAAGTTGGCAATGCTACAATAATAAAGTTACAAAATGGTGTAGAATCTGGTATTCCTTATGCGGATAGAATAAAAGCTTCTGGATTAGAGAATACCTTTACCTACCGAAAACATTTATCAAGGGTCAACCAAATGCCTCAAGAAGCTTACGACGAACTTGCTGAAACATTCGCCAAGCTTAATCAAAAAGAATATTCGTTTGATTTATATAATCCTAACAATATTCTTATAGATGTTGATAAAAAAAAATTCAACATCGTTGATGACTTAAAAGAAATATATGATGAAAAGGAATATAACACTTTTGCAAGCATAACTATTCCACTCTTTGACACTTGGTTTGTCCGAAGTTTATCTTTCACCGATGATTACCTTACAGTCTGGCAAAAAATGATTGAAAAAAGTATGATTGCATCTAAAAAAGCCGGATTGCCTGAACCACAAAAAGATGGATACTGGCTTGATAAAATGTTTGAGCTTTCTGGGATGGGGCATTATAGACCTTTAACCAAGTAACAAAGTTTACATATAATAAATGCTTGTTATTTCTATTTTGCTAAGTTATTATAGATTTTTAGTATAAATCATCAAATATTGAGTTATATTTGGTTTACGATTGCTCTACATTGCTTTAAAATTAAAAAGAACACGAGGAACAAATATGAAAAGAATATTAATTACAGGTGGTGCTGGTTTTATTGGTAGTCACCTGTGTGAAAGACTTGTAAAAGAAGGCAATGATGTAATTTGCCTAGATAATTTTTTTACCGGTTCTAAAGATAATATAAGACACTTAATTGGTAACAACCACTTTGAGCTTGTAAGGCACGATATTACAAAAGAGTATTTTGCAGAAGTTGATCAAATATATAACCTCGCCTGTCCGGCAAGTCCTCCTCACTATCAATACAATGCAATAAAAACGATTAAAACTTCTGTTCTTGGAGTTATGAATATGCTTGGTTTAGCAAAGCGCTGTAAAGCTACTATTTTGCAAGCCTCAACCTCAGAAGTATATGGAGACCCCAAAGTTCATCCTCAAACCGAATCTTACTGGGGTAATGTAAATCCAATTGGAGTTAGGAGCTGTTACGATGAAGGAAAACGCTGTGCCGAAACTCTTATGATGGATTATCATCGCCAAAATAAGGTTGATACAAGAATTATCCGTATATTTAATACCTATGGCCCTAATATGGATATGAATGACGGTCGAGTCGTTTCAAATTTCATAATTCAAGCTCTCCAGAATAAAGATATAACTATTTATGGCGACGGCTCCCAAACCCGATCATTTTGTTACGTTGATGATCTTATTGAGGGAATGATCAGGATGATGAATAATAAACAGAAATTCATTGGACCAGTTAACATTGGTAATCCAAGCGAAAGAACAATTTTAGACTTTGCTGAATTCATTATTAAAATGACAAATTCAAATTCTAAGTTAATTTTTCAACCTTTGCCTGGTGATGATCCCACCCAAAGAAAACCTGATATTTCTTTGGCAAAAAAAGAATTAGGATGGGAGCCTAAGATTGATATTAAAATTGGTTTAGAAAAAACGATAGCTTATTTTGAAAATAAACTTATGGAGAATAAATAATGAAAGTTTGTGTAATTGGAACAGGATATGTTGGGTTAGTTGCTGGTGCTTGTTTTGCATCTATGGGCAATGATGTAATTTGCATCGACAACAATAAAGAAAAACTAAATCAACTCAACCAAGGTATTATTCCTATATATGAACCCGGATTAGATGAGCTTATTAAAAACAACGTTAAAGAAGGTCGACTTATATTTTCAGATAATCTCAAAGACGCAGTCACAAAATCATTAATTTGTTTTATTGCTGTTGGAACCCCACAAGGAGAAGATGGCTCAGCAGATTTAAAGTATGTATACCAAGTAGCCAAAGAAATAGCAATCGCTATGAATGAGTATAAAATTGTTGTAAATAAGTCTACAGTTCCAGTGGGAACAGGAGAAAAAGTAGCAGAGATAATAAGCGAATATACAAACTATGATTTTGATGTAGTGTCAAACCCTGAATTCCTGAAGCAAGGTGCAGCGGTGGATGACTTTTTGCGCCCCGACAGAGTTGTAATTGGAGCTTCTTCAGAAAAGGCAAAACAAATTATGGTTGACTTGTATGAACCTTTTGTTAAAAATCAGAATCCAATTATAACAATGGATGTAAAATCGGCAGAAATGGTAAAATATGCGTCCAATGCTTTTCTTGCGGTAAAAATATCTTACGCAAATGAAATAGCGAATATTTGTGAAGCAGTGGGGGCTGATGCAAATATGGTGAGGCGGGGAATGTGTGCAGATACGCGAATTGGAACAAAATTTTTATATCCTGGACTTGGGTATGGCGGAAGTTGCTTTCCAAAAGATGTCAAAGCATTAATGAAAACAGCTTCAGATTATGGAACAACTTCTCAAATAATAAAAGCAGCTGATGAAACTAATAAAAAACAAAGAGAACTCTTTATTAATAAAATCATTTCCAGATTTGGCACAAATCTAAATGGCAAAACATTTGGCATTTGGGGTTTGGCATTCAAGCCACATACAAATGATATGAGAGAAGCACCTTCTATTACTATAATAGAAGCATTACAGAATATGGGTGCTAAAATTCAAGTCTTTGATCCTAAAGCATACGATTGTGCGGATTCAATCTTTGGCAACACTATACAATATTGTAATAACGCGTATGAAGCACTACAAAATGCTGATGCAATGGTGCTTGTTACAGAATGGAACGAATTTAGAAATCCAGATTTCTCAAAAATCAAATCATTATTAAAAAATCCAATAATTTTTGACGGCAGAAACCAATATGACCCCAATAAAATGAAAGAATTAGGTTTTGAATATTCATATATTGGGGGCAATTGATATAAATTAAGCTCTAAAAATTCGTTTTATTTTCTTCTTAATATTAGTTCTGGGGTGACAGAACCAACTATAAAGAACAGGCAGCACCACTAATGTGAGAAATAATGAGGTTATTAACCCACCTATAACCACAGTTGCCAAGGGTCTTTGAACCTCAGCGCCAGAACCTGTTGATATAGCCATAGGCAAAAATCCCAAAGTAGCCACCATTGCGGTCATTAGTACAGGTCTTAATCGTGTTTCAGTTCCTATTCTGAGAGTTTCTTTCATAGAATGACCTTGGTCTTGCAATTTATTAAAAGTAGAAATTAATACAAGTCCATTTAATATCGCAACTCCAAAAAGTGCTATAAATCCAACAATGGCAGGAACACTTATATACATACCTCTTAAAACAAGGGCAAAAAGACCACCCACTACGGCAAAGGGCACATTAAGCATTACTAGTATTGAGTGTTTTACCGAAGAAAAAGTAGTCATCAACAACACAAAAATTATAATTATAGAAATAGGTACAACAAAAGCCAGTCTAGCCATAGCTCTTTGTTGATTTTCAAATTGTCCGCCCCATTCTATGTAATAGTTAGGAGGCAGCTCAATATTCTGGTCAATTTGCTTCTGAGCATCTCTTACAAAAGAACCTATATCCCTACCACGAATGTTACATTGAACAATTATTCTCCTTTGACCTGATTCTCTATTTACGGCTTCATAACCTTCTTCTATTGTTACTTTCGCTACCTGACCAACAGGAATTCTTCTACCATCAGATGCTTCAACAAGTAAATTTTGAACAAAAGTCGGATCTATGTTGCTACCTTCAGGAAATCTCGCCCTTAGAGTAAATCTTTTTCTTCCATCAATAATTTCAGAAACAGGTTTTCCAAGGATTGCAGTAGAAACGATCTCTCTAACGTCATCAATGCTGACTCCGTATCTGGACATTTCAACTCTATCAGGTACTATTGTTATTTGCTTTGAACCAGATAATTGCTCTACCTGAACATCTGCAGCTCCATCAACATTTTTCAGAATTTGCTCTGTTTGTTCAGCCTTCTTAGAAAGTATATCTAGATCGTCTCCAAATATTTTAATAGCTATATCAGCCTTAACACCAGATACAAGTTCGTTTACTCTCATTTCTATTGGCTGCGAGAAACTAAAATTAACACCCGGTACTTTTGCCTGAAGCCTTTCATCAAGCTCATTAGCCAATTTCTCTTTTGTCATTCCAAATCGCCATTTTGATTTTGGTATTAATTCTACAAAAGTGTCAGTTTGATAAACTCCCATAGGATCAGTTGCCAAGTCGGCTCTCCCTATTTTGGAAACAACACTTTTTACTTCAGGAACTTCGTTAATTGAGTGCTCCATTCTCGTTGTGACCTTTACAGCTTCAGGTAAAGAAATACTGGGTAAGTTTGTAACTCCAATTGAAAAACTTCCCTCATCCAGCCTAGGGATAAATTCTGTTCCCATAAACGGTAAGCACAATATTGAGATAATAAATAAACTAGAAGCAACAACAATTGTCTTTACTCTATTTTTTAGAGCAATTTCAAATAACTTTTTATATGGCTCTCTTACTTTTTCAACAATAATACTTTCTTTTTCTACAATTTTCCCCTGCAAGAAAAAACTGCACAAAACTGGAATTAAAATCAAGGCAACTAATAATGACCCGATTAAAGCAAAGCAGACAGTGAAAACCATAGGTGAAAACATTTTATATTCCATTCCTTCCAGGGAAAGAATTGGCATATAAACAACTGTAATAATTAAAACACCAAAAAAGATAGGCCTAGCCATTTCTTTTAAAGATTCTTGAATTATTTCGAAGGTTGTTCGATTATGTTTTTTGTTATGAGAAAGTTTTCTTAAGGTATTTTCTACCATTACTATAGAGCCGTCAACAATCATACCAAAATCAATCGCACCAAGACTCATGATATTTGCAGTTAATCCCAGAGCTTTCATACCCATAAAAGAAAACATCATCGCTATAGGAATAGTTGAAGCAACAATCAATGCTGCCCTTATGTTCCCAAGCATTAACAACAAAACTGCGATAACAAGAATTCCACCTTCAACAAGGTTCGTTTCTACTGTTTTAATGGTCTGTTCAACAAGACTTGTTTGATCATAGAATGGCTTAATTTTAACACCTTCAGGCAATGTTTTTTTTACCTGAACAATTTTTTCTTTTACTCTTTCTATTACGTTTCTACTATTTTCTCCTTTTAACATCATAACTATACCAGTTACAACTTCACCATTGCCATCTTTCGTTGCTGCACCTTGTCTTAGCATATATCCATAATCAACTTTGGCAATATTCCTTATATAGACAGGCGATCCGTCTTGGTATTTAACGACAATGTTTCTTATATCTTCAAGCCTATTAATTAAACCTAGCCCTCTAACAATATATTGTTCAGATGAATGCTCGATTATCCCCCCACTAAAATTTGAGTTGTTATTTTTCAATGCATCAAATACTTCTTTTAAAGTAAGATTGTATTGCAACAACCTTTCAGGGTATATCATCACTTGATATTCACGAGTTTGCCCACCCCAAGTATTTACCTCATTCACGCCAGGAACTGTTCTTAGTTGAAACTTTATATCCCAATCGTGAAGTGTTTTGAGTTCATCGGGAGAATATCCTTTTCCTTCAATTACATATTGATATATCTCTCCCATGCCTGTTGTAATTGGTCCCAGCTCAGGGTTTATTCCTTCGGGGAGCCTAGCTCTGGCGGATTGAAGTCTTTCATTTACAATTTGCCTAGCGAAGTAGATATCAACATTATCCTTAAACACTACAGTAACAAGAGACAGCCCAAGCTTTGATATAGAGCGAATTTCAGCAACCTTAGGTATTCCATTCATTATTGATTCTATTGGGATTGTAACAAGCTCTTCGGATTCAACAGGAGCCATTCCGCCAGTATCTGTTAAAATTTGAACTTGATTATTTGTTAAATCAGGAAATGCATCAATTGGAAGGTTAACAAAGGAATATATACCGCCAATTAAACATAACGCAAATATTACGCAGATCAAAAACCTTTGTTTTATAAATTTAGCCAAGAAATTTTCCACCGCTTACTCCTCCTCTACAAATTCACTTTTAAGCATTTCTGCTTTTAGTGTGAAACTTCCCTTGGCTACCACTTTATCTCCAGCGTTTAATCCATCAACTACAAAGTAACCATTTTGGGCTTTCTCTCCCAACGATATGTCTTGTTTTTTATATTTTCCTCCGCCTAAATCATAAAAAACAAAAACTTCTTTTCCATACTTCTGAATTGCACTATCAGGCACAAAAGGCTTATTTTCTTTTATATTGCTATCTATAACGATAGAACCAAACATGCCTGGTTTTAACAATCCCAAAGAGTTATTAATAAAAGCTCTCGCCACAAAAGTTTGAGTTGGCTCATTGGCAGAAGCCTGAATATAATCTATTTTTCCCAAAAATGATTTTCCGGGGTAACTATCTGGTTTAAATTTCACAACTTGATTTTGAGAGACTTTAGCTATGTCATTTGAATAAAGCGTTATGTCAAGCCATAATTCACTAAGATCAGAAACCTCATACAATACTTGGTCCGGAGAAACTACCGAACCAACTGTTATATTTTTTTTTGTTATAATACCTGATCGTATAGCAGTTATTGGACTTGATGTCGTAAGTCTTTCTGTATTCAAATTCGCACCTGTACCGTAGACACCAAGCATAGCTTTAGTTTCAGATTGTATATGAACAGAGCGTTCTCTTAAATTCGCAACCTCATCTTTTGCGATAATCATTTCTGATTGTGCTTGGATGAGATCTTTTTGAGGGCTTATCCCTTGAGAGTACAATCTTCTTTCTCTTTCATAGCTGGTTCTGGCAAGAGAATAACGTGTCTGTGCCTGTCTGATAGCTATTTTATTCTCGTGTAATTCTCGTGTAGCACTTGCATTAATTTGAATAACTTCGGGATTTTGGATCAATGCGACTATCTGCCCCTGCTTGACATAATCACCCAGTTTGAATCTATCTTGAACTATTCTTCCAGTAACCATTGAATTAAGAGTGTATCTCTTATCCTCATTTGTTTTTATTTGACCAGTTGTTTTCAATTGAGTTTTTACCGGAAGTTCTTCAACAATAATTGATTCTATTCCGGCTTGTTTAACTGCATCACCATCCAATGTAATAATATCTGGATCTTTTTTGATCGTATCAGTTAGCTCTTTTTGAGAAGTACATCCTACAAATAAAAATAAAGATAAAAAAGTAATTAAAAGATATATAGTTATTTTTTTTCTCATTGTGCTGCTCCAATAGCCCTTTCTAAATCACTCACTGATTTTTCATAATTTCTAAGTGTTTGAATATAGCCAAATCTAGTATTTATATATGCTTCTTGAGAATTTAAAGACATTAATATACTACTTTTACCCTCTTGAAAACTTAATTTGGACTTTTCGAGAACATCCTTAGCCCTCGGCAAAAGATCATTCTGATATATTCTTATTGATTCGGCATTGTTTATTATTCCAGCATAAGCATTTTTAATTTCTTGTGCAATTGCAATCTTTGTAGCATCAAGCTCTTTTTCATACAATTCTTTTTGAGCAAGAGCCTCTTTTATTGCCCCTTGCTGCCTATTAAACACAGGAATTTCCACTCCGGCAACAACAAAAACATTCATGTTAAGATTATTGCTCTCTTCACCGCCTGGCAGGACGATATCTGGTCCAGCTGCCAACCTTAGGTTTGGAATTATATTTGCCTTTGCAACAACAATTCTTTGTCTTTCTACTTCTATGTTTTTTAAAATTGCCTTAATTTCAGGCCTTGTTACATAAGCTTGTTCAATCAATGCATTAATTAAATCCTCACTCTGATCTTTAGGCATAAATTCTGCATCATTGTATTCAGAAAGCAAAGAAGGTTCTTTGAGATGAATATTTCTATTTAAGTCTTGCCCCAGATATGCATTTAAATTATTGAAAGCTTCATTAACAGCTAATTTATTAATTTGAATATCATTCTTAGCTTTTACCATTATTATTTCAGCCTGTAAAACGTCCAGAACAGCAATATCACCAGCCAACTGTCTTTTTTTTGCAATTTCTGATAGCTTTGTTGTTGTTTCTAAAATTTCTTGTGCGGCAACTAAAGTTTGTTGAGCATTATAAAGTTGAATATATGCTATTCTTATATTTGAACGAACATCTATCAAAGTTGTAGCAATTTCTGAAATAACAACATCTTTCCTTATTTGTTCTAATTTTGTACGTTTTTTTCTTTTCGCCCCAAGCTCAAAAGTTTGCTCAATCCCAGCACGATAAGTTTTTTCTGCAATTCCATTATCTGTTACAAACGAAGGGTTTATTCTCAAGCTAGCTGTTAATATTTGCGCATCATTTATACCTAGCCTTGACCTAGCAACCTTAAGTGTCGGATTGTTAATTATTCCAATTTTCATTAACTCTTCAAGTGTCGTGCTTTCAGCTAAGCTTGATTGTGCAGATATTGATAGTATAAAGAACGTAAAAAGTATCTTTAATATCTTTTTCATTACAAAGTTTTCTCCAATATGAATATTATCGTATGCAATCAACCCCACATCAAATCTGCACAAGGCAAATACTAATTAGTGGAATTAGACAGACGATCTAAATTTGGAGGATTATTGTATCAAGATTATTTATACAAGTTATTTTATGCCGGTTTTGATATATATTTATCCCAGATAGAAGTTTGCAGCTAAATTCATTTATATTTGAGGTTATATAAAAAGCAACTTTATTATTAATTATTTTTATACTTTCGAAGAAACTACTGACATAATCGGTTGAGTGAATATTTTGTGGCATGTTATCGACATAGACTGATGTATCGTTGCAATCGCACTTTTGATGCACAATTAGATTATCTTGACTGTCACTCAACTTATCAGATATTTTTGCGACTTCACAGTCAGAGTGACAACAAGGCTCGTACCCCAAAATATTAATTCCAATATGCCTTGAGTGTTCACTCCCAAGACAAATACTTGCACAACCACTACCAAAAAGCCCCATCAAAAGATATAGGAGCAAAAAACAATAAGAAATTATAGATTTTGTATTAAAATTCACAAACTATCGTCTCAGTAGTAAAGTAATATACCTACATTATAAGTTCACTCAAAAAATGTTGTCAAACAATTTGTTGTTTACTATACCCACCCAAACACCTTAAGGAAGCTAAAACGCAGTTTTAATAATAAAAAGACCCAAGAATTTCTTGAGTCTTTTTGGTGGAGGATACAAGATTCGAACTTGCGACATCCTGCGTGCAAGGCAGGCGCTCTACCAACTGAGCTAATCCCCCTCAGTGATTATTATAATAACATAACAAAAAAAAAAATCAATAATTGGAGCTTAATTAATTTAAAGCAACATATAGTCTCTACTCTTTAAACTTTTTAACTACTGAAACTAGATTTTAGGATAATGACAAAAGCCTCTGTAAAGATTAAAACATTAATTATCTGCTCGACTTTTATCTTAGGAGACTTTTATGATAGGAAAAGTATCTAGCTTCAGCCTACCCAATATAAATTACTTTGGAGCAAATTCTGCCCTAAAAACTGGCGAACTTGCAAAGTCTTTCCATGCTCAAAAAGCAATGATTGTAACGGATGATGGGTTGCCAAGCTCAGGGATTCCAGAAGTCATAAAATACAACTTAGAAGAAAGTGGTATAAAAACAGATGTATGGGCGGGAGTGCAACAAAACCCCAAGGACATTGATGTTAAAAATGGACTAAACTACTTTAAAAAAGGTCGATATGACATTATTGTCGCTGTGGGCGGAGGAAGTGCAATTGATTGCGCTAAAGCTATTAGAGTCTTGATAGATAATGGGGGCGAAATACATGATTATGAAGGAACTGACAAGGTCAAAGAAGAAAACACACCGTTAATTGCGGTAGCAACAACGGCTGGAACCTCATCTGAAGCCAACAAAATTGCAGTTATAACCAGCACCCGGACAAAAGGGATTATGTACAAAATGGGGCTTGTAAGTTGGCGACTAATACCAACTGCATCAATAAACGATCCACTTCTTACAACAAGTCTTAACCAATTCTACACAGCTGGAACAGGAATGGACGTATTCACGCATGCTACCGAAGCAATAATGTCTAATGAATCCACCCCGTTCAGTGATACAATGGGACTTAATGCAATAAGCCTAGTTTCAAAATGGCTTAAAATTGCAGTAGAAGACGGCAACAATGTTGAAGCAAGAGAAAACATGATATATGCAGAACTTTTTGCAGGAATTGCATTTAATACAGCATTATTAGGAATTACTCACTCATTGGCTCATCCAGTAGGTACATATTATGACATCCATCATGGAATGACTAACGCAATCATTCTACCTTATGTATGCCGCTTTAACTTTAATGAATCAAAAGAAAAACTTGCTTTAATAGCTGAAGCAATGCATATAGATACAAGTGGAATGTCTGTTGTCGAAGCAGCAAATAAAGCAATTGCTGGTATTGAGAAGCTGTTGATTGAAGTAAAAGCTCCGCATAAATTGAGAGAGCTTGGAGTAGACACATCAAAAATTGAAGCAATGTCTCTTGATGCATACAATGACTTTTGTGGTGGAACAAATCCACGAAAAGCAACTATAGAAGATTTTAAATCAATATATGAGTCTATTATTTAAAAAGATAAGCAATTAAACGAGGAAACATGAACTTAAAAGAAAAAATAAGTCTTAATTTTTATCATCTACGAAATATACTTAGAGAATTATTCGTTGATGAACTTGAAAAAGAACGAGAAATTCAAGCTAAGCTTGCTCAAATCATTATAACTTCATCAGACCCTGAAGAGCTTAAAAATAAAATTGTAAGAGAAGTTGCTATAGCACTAAACGCTAGCAGATGTATTTTTCTTGAGTATGATCCTTACACAAATAATTTTAAAAAAGTAACTAACGCATATAATACCAAGAGAGATGACATTAGTGTCATCGGCTTTGATTTTAATAAAGAACAGACATCACAATTTTCAATAAAATTAAAGTATATGAAAGATATGTTCTGCGAAGACACAAAAAAATATTTAAAAGATAATAAATTAGAAAATAGCACTGAAGAAGAAATTATGAACAGGTACAATATAAAGGCATTTGCTTTTGTTAGACTACAGTTTGGTGAAAATTTTCTTGGAGTAGTACTTGTTCACTACGGAAGAGCAAAAAAAAGACTAAAGAAATTTGACTTAAAGTTTCTTACAAATATTGCAGAACATATAAGTATAGCCCTTCACTTAAGCACACTATATAACGAAGAAAAAGGCAAAAAGGAAAAAGAGCAATTACTCAGACACCTTATAACAATAATGAATGAAGACTATCAGCTGGACAACATAACAAAAAAAGTATCGGATATTATGGGTACAGTATTCAGTGCTCAAACTATATATATTGAAGTAGACTATAACAACTACAAAAAGGATTATTTATATAACATATCTAAGTTTATGCCTGACTCTATAAAATACCACAATATAAATGCATTACGAAAAATATATGCAAAACCCGAATTATCCGAAGTTAAAAAGCGAAATTACTATATAAAAGACACCCACAACTTTATAGTCCAAAATAACTTGGAGGGAAGTTCTACTGAGAAATATTTCACAAAAAATATGATCAAATCTCTTTTTTACTTCCCCATAACAAACAACACAACAACTTACGGACATATAATATCTCATTTTGAAGTAATTAACGCTCTTTCAAAAGATGATATTGAGTTTATAAAGATGGTTACAGAACAGTTTGCTCTTGCAATAAAACAAACTATATTATTTGAGCAGCAAAGAAAAACAGCTGAAAGAGAAGAATTAATAAGAAAAATTACAGAAAGAATAAGGAGTTCATTAGATTTAAAAGAGTTGATTCAAATAATATGCAAAGAAACCACTAATGTATTTAATGTTCAACGAACTGCAATAACTACAATTACAAAAGACAAAAAAAAGCACATAATAGACATTCTCAATGAATTTAAACTATCTCCAAATGTAAAAGGAATAATTGATACCAAAAACATTGATCAGCTAAGAGAATTTTGGGCAGACTATTTTTTACACGAAGACGACATAGTTGCCATTGACGATATCGAGAACTCAAATACACCTGAGTTTTTTAAAGAAACTTATACAGGGATAGGCGTAAAATCGATATTAGGTGCAGCTATAAAAAAAGGCAAATATATCTGGGGAACCATAGTTTTATCTGAATACAGAGAATACAGACATTGGACAGAAGAAGAGAAAATGTTGTTACGAACAATTGCAGACCAAATTTATATAGCAATTCATCAAGCTGAACTTTTTTCATCAATTTTGGAATCTATAAAAAAGGAATCTTCTCTCAGGAAAATTTTTGCAACAATGAGTGAGTCACTGGATATAAACATAATTAAAAAAACCATAGTTACCGAAATAGGAAAAGCCTTAAAAGCCGATATTTGTATAATTGCAGCAAGCGATAACGAAGAAAATTATTTCCACATAGATGAAAACTCTGAATACAGATCCTCTGATGATATAAAAAGCATGGTTGCTCTCAATACAAGTGCAAACAACGTAACATGGTTCAATGAAGAATTCAAACATAAAAATGAAATAACATTTGCTGACGTAGAAACATTTTTGGCAGAAAATGAATTATATGGGTCAAATGAAGAACACTTTCTTCGAGAATATAATATAAAATCAAGCTACTCATTCAAAGTAAAATATGACGATAGCTATGCCTATATAATCTTGCACTATACAAAAAAACCGCGAATCTTAGATAACACTGAAAAGCAATTTGTAAGACTAATCACAACTCAAGCAGGTGTAGCCCTTCACCAAGCGTGTTTATACAAGATGATTCAAACACAGGCAGAAAGTGAAAAAAATAATAGAACAATTCTTGAAATTCTACGTAACTCTCTTGATAAAGAAGTAATTAAAAGTCTATTCGTCAAAAATATTGGAAAATTTTTCAATGCAAACAGAGTATTTTTTATTGACTATGACAGCGAACAAAAAGCCTTTTTACCAGTCGAACCCTCTGCTGAGTATTTATCATCGCCGGCATTAAAAAGTTTTGTGGGAATAGACTGGATGAATCCAGCAATGTCAGGCTACACACAATATTTATTGGAAAAAAGAGAAGTTAAAATTCCATGCTGGTCCGAAGCGATTAATAACGTTAACGAAAACGAAAGTTATAAAGAAAGATTCAGAGATGCAGAAGTGCAATCTAGTTATAGTTTGCCAGTTATACATGAAGGGAATATGTACGGATATTTTTGTGTGGAATTTACTCAACATGGATGTAAAATACTTACAAATGAAGATATCACGAGAATAAGAAGTATGTGTGCTCAGGCTGGCATAGCACTTTACCAAGCAGAACTCTATATAAAAGCACAAGAAGCTAGCAAACTAAAAGATGAAGCGATAAAAAAAATTGAGCAGATGATTGAATCTCCAGCAAAAAAAATAGTATCAACTGCTAATTACTTAAATAAAAACATTAGCTTATGTTCAATAAATCCAGAGTACATCAATAACATACTTAAAAATGGTGAAGAACTTTTAAAACTGACAACAAAGCTTAAAAACAAACCATAATATCAAAGATGTTGACAAAGTTACTTACATGCACTATATATGTATATACATACACTCTCGAGTGTAAAAATATATAAAAATGTACCTTGCATGCAAATAACCGAACTACCACGATAAAAATAAGTACAAAAATTTATTAGAGGAAGTATAACAATCAAGAATATCAGCAT
Source organism: Cyanobacteria bacterium OH_CBB_238 (assembly GCA_023409995.1). Classification (GTDB taxonomy): domain Bacteria; phylum Cyanobacteriota; class Vampirovibrionia; order Gastranaerophilales; family Gastranaerophilaceae; genus JAEYQN01. Next base: position 29,540 of record JAEYQN010000071.1, read on the forward strand.
AACGTCAAGCAATAGAAATTCGATAGGACTAAAACAGGAGATAGAATATGGTCAATGAGAATATTAATTTTAAGGTAGATAATGCGAAATGTATAAAATGCAATCTTTGTGTAAAAGACTGCACAATGAACATTATAGAAATGAAAGATTATCCTGAAATAAAAACAAATGGGCTTCCTTGCATAGAATGTGAACATTGTTTAGCAATTTGCCCGACAGGAGCGATTTCGATACTAAATGACTCAGCAGAAAGTGTCGGCAAAGTAATTTCTTATAATGGTAATCCAGAAGAAATAAAAAATTTAGTTCTATCTCGTCGTTCTATTAGACAATATAAAAATGAAAACATTGATAAAGCTCTTATCAGAGATTTATGCGAGACGGCCCTATTAGCACCAACTGCAAAAAATGAAAATAATACTCTTCTTACTGTTATTGATGATAAAAAGATAATGGATGACTTTAGAAATAAACTATATGATAAATTTAACAGAATGAACTTCGATGGCACACATTTTGAACAATTTGCCTTAATGATTAAAAGTTCAAGAGAAAAAAGCAATAAGGATAAACTTTTAGCGGGAGCTCCTCATATGATAATTGCATCTGCTCCAGCAGATAGTATTAATATTTTCTCTGATCCTGTTATTATTCTCTCGTACTTTGAAATACTTGCAAATTCTAATAACATAGGCACTCTTTGGAATGGCATTATGACAGTATTGCTAAACGACTTTTTGCCAGAACTAAAAAATGAGTTAGGAATCCCTGAAGAACATAGGGTTGGTTATGTAATGGTGTTTGGGCCATCAGCAGTGAAATACCAACGAGGAATTAATAGAAAAACAAGCAGCGTAAATTATATAAAAGATTTAGGGCATTAAAATATTTAACAATTCATCAAAGACGCCAGACCAATCATGTGGTCTGGATTGTCTTAATAGCTGTACAGTAGAATACCAAATACAACTGCTTATATCATCGCCCCAACGCCAGTCACTCTGATAAGGTAGAAGAATAAAACATTTTTTCTCAATAGCCCCTGCCAAATTGGCTACTGAGGTATCGTTGGAAATAATAATATCTAAATTTGCCATAGCAGCAATTGTATCTGAGAAGTCAAAAAATGTAGTGCCAAGATTTACAATATTATTTTGTTCCAGAATTTTTTTTTGCTCTTCTGTACAACCAGTCTGCAATGAGTAAAGAGTTGAATTGGGGACAGTTAATATTTTGTTAAAAAATTCTAAAGGAATAGAGCGAATCGGTGTTGGCTTCATAGTTCCTTGCCAATTAATACCAATTTTTAAAGAATTATTGGCAAAGTATTTATCTTTATAATCTTTGGACTTTATTTTATCGATAGAAAAATAATTTTTATTTACAGGAGGGATATCCGACTCTTTTTCAAGTTTAAGCTTATAAGGCAAACTCATCAATGACGTATGGACATGGAAAAACTCATCCATACTTTTTTTGACAAATTTAACACTTAATTCACTTTCATTGAAAATACCACAAAGCTCTTCTTGAGGCATAAATAAGACTTTTTGACATCGTTTCGTAAGCAACGGTAAAAACCTTGAAAACATTATAGTATCCCCAAAGCCTCTTTCTGCATATACAAGAATTGTTTTATTTGAAATGTTTTCACCTTGCCATAATGGAAAAAAGTCAGGAAAAAGAGAGTTTAATCCATCTAGTCTGTGCTCAAAGTACTCCCACCCTAACTTGTATTGTTTGTCTCTCAACAAAGATAGTCCCAAAAATAGTTTTGCCTCACTATTGCTTGGTTCATTTTCAATAATATTTTTATAATACTCGGGTGTTTTTAACATATATCTAAATTATTAAACTTAAAAGACTTTGTGTCCACTCAAAATTCAGATATTGACTCAATTATTTATTTTAAGTATGTTATTTTGGATAAAAGCAAAAATAAAAAGACTAATGATTATAAATTTTTATAATTTAATTTGTCTAATATATAAAACTTAATTAGTAAAAAAGATACGAAAGGAAGAGTAAATGAGAAAAATACTATTAATTATTGCATTTTTATCACTGACTTCGTCTCTAGCTTATGCAACAGAAGAAGCAAAAATCGGCGTAACCGAAGTTACCCCAAAAAACTTCAGCTATCTTTACAATTCCATAGACGGACTTAGTGAAAAACAATTATCTCAACATAACACTTTATACTTGAGATATGTTAACAAATTTAATGAAATTAACAGTAAACTGAAAACTGTAGATATACAAAAAGCCAATGCTGCTCACTCTGACTATAGAAGTTTAAAAATAGATCGATCTTTTGCAAATAATGGAATCATATTACATGAATTATATTTTGAAAATTTGTCTTCACAACCAACAAAGCCATCAAAATGCCTTGAAGGCTTGATAATAAGTAATTTTGGCTCACATGATAATTATATTGCTGATTTGAAAGCATCGATGCGTGCAACACGAAATGGCTGGGTTATAAGTGGATACAATCCTTTAAATAAAAAAATCGAAAACTATATCATTGAATCTCATGACTTATATTTACCAATAAATATAAAACCTATATTGGTAATTGACGTATGGGAACATGCTTACATGAGCGATTATGGAATAGACAAAGAATCCTACATAAAGGTATTTACTAATAACATAAATTGGAATGTTGTTTCAAGTAGACTAAATGAATCAATAAAAATTAAGTAACATAAAAAAAGTATACTCTACATACTTTATATAAAATTAAACTTAGAATTTGCTGTTTTTATCTCTTCATCAAGAAAATATAAAAGTTTTCTTGCATTGCTATTTATTATATTTAGTTGTTCAACTTCTTTTTCTCGTTCCTGTTCTTGCTGTGACAACAATTCGGAGAACTTAATAATCATATTCAATGGATCTTTAAGTTCGTTAGATAGCTTATTTACAAAATCTTCATGTGATTGAATAGACTTTTGTGCTTCTTGGTAGAGGTTTGCATGATGTAATGCAATTCCAGCTTGGGTACAGATATTTCTAATTCTGGTGATATCTTCATAGGTAAGCCTGTGAACTTCTTTTGTAAACCCAATAGAGAAAAAACCAAGCATTTTAAACTGATACATAACAGGAAAACTATAAATTGACTTTATATTGAATTTCTCAAATAGATTAATGAATTGCTGACTTTTTGACTGCCCTTGCATATATTCTTCCCAATTATATATATGAAATTCACGCTTGTTTAGCAATTGTTCAACATATTCTTGTGCTTCAGGATCAGACCAGTCATATCCTACAAAACTTTTTATTTCTGGATCGCTTAAATATTCAGAATTTTCATCTACCGGAGCATACATATTATTTTGAATATCTAAGTCTGAAAAGAAAACTCGATCTGCATCAAACAGTTTACCAATATTTTTAACAAATAAATGTTTTATTATATTTTTATCTAAACTACTTCTTAGTATTTCTACTATATTTTTGCTAATTTTCTCCCGTTCTTGTTGAATTTTAGTTAGTTCAAAAAGTTCTGCTTGATGAATAACCACTGCAGATTGATTCGCAATTGCAATTGCCATATCGGTTTCGTCTTTAGTAAATGTTTTAAAGTCCTTTACATAGTGTAAAACAATTAAGCCGTAGAGTTTATTGCCATAATATACAGGAACAATCAAATATGATTTTACTGATAAATCTTCTATCAACATTTTTTTTGTTTCTTCAGGCAAATTTTCATTATTCACATCGTTGGAATATGTAATTTCTTTTTGTTTTGCTATTTTAATAAATATTTCGGTTTCTGATTTGTTAGTTATTCTGGGCACATGTGATGTAATTTCATTTGAAGAAAGATATTCAGCATATGCTTTTATTGGTAGACTAGAATTGGTTTCAGAATCAACTTCAATGAAGAAGCATCTGTCCGCATTAAATAATTTTCCTTCTTCCTTAACTATTGTATTAATAATTTCTTTTATATCGAAAATACTTACTGAAGATAGCATTATTCTTCTTAATGTAGATTCGTTCTCGGCTATCTTCTGAACTTTTTCGAATAACTCAGCCTGATTAATTGCTATATAAACTTGATCAGCTATTATTTTCAGCAATAGTTTTTCTTCTTCTGTCCAATGCCTATATTTATTGTATTCAGATAAAACAAGGGTCCCCCAAATATCCTCATCCTTCTGAATTGAAGTGGCCATTATTGATTTTACCCCCATCGAAGTGTATGTCTGCTTAAAATAATCTGGGCAATCAACTATATTTATATTATCAAACGCCAAAATCTTGTCCGTGTTTGCAAGTAGGTTCACCCAATAGGATCCTGTTTTGGCAGCATCTATACTGCTACCAAACCCTTGTATTTTTTTTGAAGATTTATATTCTTTCCGTATAGTATAAAGCTCATGATTCTTAGGATCAAGAAAAGAAGCTATAGCGGCTCGTTGTACATCAAATAATTTTGCTGTTTCTGAACATATAAAAAATAATGTTTCTTCAATATTTAAAGACTTCCTAATTTTTGAAGAAATTTTTCGTATTAAAAATTCTCTTTCTGTTTGTTTTTTAGCTTTTTTATAAAGTTCAGCCTGATAAAGGGCTATTCCTGTCTGATTAACAAGTGTTTTTAAAAAATCGATTTGGTCATCATTCAAGCTAATTTTATTTTTTATAAAATGCAAAGTCATTACACCATAGACCCTAGTCCCATAAAATATGGAAACACCAATTCCTGTTTTAGCGCCTGTTTTTTTTAGCCACTTACCCGTATCAGTATCCTCAAGATTATTGTCTAAAATGTATTTATCCATATCTTCAATAATCAAAGCCTCAGTTTCTTTATGTATATTCGCCAAAAATGCAACAGCAGGACTTGAAAAGTCAAATCCTACAAAGCTGACTTCATTTTCAGACTTCAAGTATTCTGAAAATTTATCAGGAACTCCTGGGGTATTTGTTTCAGGGTCGAATTCAACTAAAATAACCCTATCTGCGTTCAAAACTTTTCCAATTTCAGTAACTATAGTCTTTTTGGTTTCATTAAAATCCAAGGTTTCTCTGATAGTTGCAATGATATTTCTTAAAATTGATTCTCTCTCGTTTTTCTTAATTAATTCAAGGTTTTTATGAGCCACTTTTGAAATTGTATTTGCAACTAAAAATAAAAAATTTGCTGATGCGTTGATGGTTTCTTGAGAAACTACTTTAATTTTTTTTAAAGCTTCTATATATTCATCTGCATCTATACCAATATCTTTTGCCAGTTTCCTATACTCTGCTTCGTTAGGTTCTTCTGTGAATACTTGTCCTCCAAGAATTGATGCAACATGTTGACCTTCAATTATTATAGGAACAGCAAAATCACTTAATCCCGCATGGCATTTATAAATAACCGGTTTATCACTTTTGGCAGCTATTTTTCCCCAGGTTATATCACATTCGTTGCATCTTTTATATCCTTCATTTGTGCTTCTAGTATATTTATAGCAAAAATCAGTAAATTTGCTGGGATTAGTTATTGGACCTTTGTCATCAACAGAGATACTGGCAATTCCAGTTGTATTAGAAAAAGCGTCTTGAAGTTCCTGCAAAAGTTCTATATCTATTAAATCTAATAGTTTTAAAGGTTTGTCATTATCGAACAAATTCAATTTTCCAAAAGTTAATAAACAATTTATACCTTAGTTTACAGTAATCTAATAGATAATAAAAAGCCCAAGTTGGATATTCAAAAGTATATTGGACTATTCCAAAGAGCAAGAAAACAATATTTAGATTATTTTTGCAATTAGAGCGTATGTTTTATTGATAATAATATTCTGTAGAAAATAAATAAAAGGAGCAATAAGTGATTAATAATTCATCGCATTTTCACGTAAGACTCTTGTAGCACAATAAAAACCATTAGACTCCGTAACGCAACTGTCAGCTCCTGCATGTTCAATATCAGCCACGGACCAACCCACTGGTGCAACTTTGTATTTGTACAAACTAAGCCAAAAGATGTCACGTCCATATGTATTTGGTCCCTTTGCTCCATTTACGTCAACTGCAACAGTGGCACACTCACCTATATCATCACAGTCCGGACGAGAATCAATCCTAATTGAAGTCCCATCATTAAGTATCGCTCTACCACAAGAACCAGCACGACTGGCATCAAAATCAGAATATTGGACAGCTCCTCTTAGATATTTTACCTCATGAGAAAGGCATCCAGTAGCTGTACCACAATTTTTTGCTATACTCAAGTATTTAGACATAGCTTGTAGTGCAACATTACCAAGTGTAGCGTCATCAAGGAACAAGCTTTCATAGGCACCACTACCATACTCAGCCAGCAGTTGTGCATTTGCTGAAGCCAAAGTGCTTTGAGCTTTTTTCAATCCTGCCACATAAGCATTTTTTTCTTGCTGTTGAATCAATGTAGGAATAGTCATTACGGCTATTATTCCAATAATCACCAAAGTTATCAATACTTCAGCAAGTGTAAAGCCTCTTTGCATTGGCATTTCTCCTTAGAATTATCAAGCTATATTATTATTATAATCTATATATATTAAAAACAGAAAACAGATCCATAAATGCAATCATATAAAATAAAAACCGACTCTAAAAGTCGGTTTTTATGGTGGGCCATCCTGGACTCGAACCAGGGACCTCACGCTTATCAGGCGTGCGCTCTAACCACCTGAGCTAATAGCCCCCATCTGTTTGCCTATATATATTGATATCATAGACAATATTTAAAATCAAGTATTTTTGTTATACTTCTTTAGCTATAGGTCTTAATAGGATTATAGAATTAAGGTTTAATTGCAAAAAATCATGATTCTCCACTTTTCTATTTGGAAACTCTCTATGTATTATTTCACAATTTTTGATCGCAACAAATCGCTTACCACCATTTAATATATCTGATAATACCCTATTTTTTCGCCCTGTTTTTGGCATAAAAACATTTCCGGTAATTTCATAGTCTTTTGTAATTACCAAAATGCGCTCAGACCAAATACCTGTTATAAAATTTTCTTCTAATGATATATTATCTTCTAAATTCATCTACTGCTCCTTTTACTACATTTGATATGACTGAAATAACGGTAAATATAAGGATAAAGCCAAGAAACAAACAATCGAACCAATAAAGATCAACAACAACGGCTCAATCATCTTAGTAATCATATCAACAATTCTCTCCAACTCTTGGTCAATAAACAGAACTGATTGTTTCATCAACTCACCAAGTCTACCAGATTGTTCCCCCGTAGAAACCATAAACAATATCATTTTAGGAAAAATCTTAGCATTTCTCAATGCAACAGATAAGTGTGCGCCCTCTTGCACTTTTTTTATAGAATGATTAACTGACTTGTGCATAGTAGAATTAGTAAACGTCAAATTTGCCAAATACAAACAATCAACAATAGGAATACCAGCCTCATAAGCAACTTGCAACACTGCAAGAAAATTTGAAAAACTTGCATATTTCAACATATCAGATATCAAAGGCACTTTTAATACCCACTTATCAATCTCTTTTCGTGATGGTTCCCAATTAAGTAAATATGAAATACCCCAAATTAAAGAACCAAGTCCTATCGGCAAAACAAACCATCTTGTCTTTAAAAATTCACCTGCATCCATACATATTCTTGTAAAAATCGGCAATTCTTTACCCATTGTAGAAAACATATCTTTAAAAGCGGGAAAAACAAACATCAACATTATCAAAACAACCGCAAAAGCCAAACAAATAACAAATGAAGGATATGCAAGGGCTGATATAACTTTATTCTTGATATCACTTTCCTTCTTCAATAGTTCAACAATACGCTCTAAAGTTCGCTCCATTTCTCCAGAATCTTCACCTGCTTTAGATAGACCAATATAAACTTGGCCAAAAATCTCCGGATACCTTGCCAAAGTATCTGAAAACGTATACCCAGATATTATCTGCTTTCGAATTTCCCTAGACAACAATCTTATTCTTCGACTGGAGGCATCATTTTCTAAGAAGATTAAACTCTCAATTACAGGCAATCCTGCTCTATGTAGAGTTTGGAATGTAGTTGTAAAATCAATTTTTTCTTTCAGCGTGAGTTTCTGCAACCTAGCCACTGATTCATCATTTTTTTGATCCTGTTTTTTAGAAGTATCGGTAACTTTGGTCGGCAAATAGCCAAGCGCCCTTAATTGCTGCCTTGCATGTCTTACGTCATCAGCATCAATTTTGCCTTTAATTACTTCATTATTATTTTTTAGCGCTGTATACTCAAAAACTGGCATATCACACCTTCTTACTCATTAACAGGGCCTAATACCCTGACAAATTCACTAATAGAGGTTTCGCCTCTAAGAATATGGCCTAAGCAGGCCTGCTGAAGAGTTTTCATTCCAGAACCAATAGCTGCTTCTTCTATCTGAATATCATGCGCACCCTGGGCAATTAGGCGCTTGATTTCCTTTGTAATCTGCATAATTTCATACACACCGAGTCTGCCCTTATACCCCTGCATTCCACATTTTTCGCAACCTTTAGGCTTGTAAATGGGTATTTTCATGAATTTTTCTACTTCTTCAGGATTAACAACAACTAATTCTGCTTCTTCTCTGGTTACATAATATTCTTCTCGACACTGCGGGCATAATTTTCGAACAAGCCTTTGCGCAACAATTCCAGCAAGAGTTGATGACACCAAATAATCCTTTGCACCCATTTCTATGAGCCTTGTTATAGTTGAGGCCGCTGAATTTGTATGCAAAGTGCTGAGAACTAAGTGCCCCGTTAGAGCTGCAGAAATAGCAACTTCTAAGGTTTCATAATCTCTGATTTCACCAACAAGTATTACATCCGGATCTTGTCTTAAAATTGCTCTTAAACATGAAGCAAAGGTTATCCCAGCCTTAGCATTTATCTGAGACTGATTAACCCCTTCGATTTTGATTTCAACAGGGTCTTCAATTGTTGTTATATTTATTTTCTCATCATTTATATTTGTAAGCAAAGAATATAATGTAGTTGTTTTACCACTCCCTGTTGGTCCAGTTGCCAAAATTATACCATTTGGAACTGATTTAATACGAGTTATACGCTCTATGTCTTCGACTGTCGCACCCACTAGCTCAATATCTTTTTTAGCAGTTTCCATGGAAACTGCAGGAGTTAATACCCTTATTACCATTTTTTCTTTTGATGCAACCGGTAGAGTATTTATCCTGAAATCATAACTTTGATTTTTGTATTTAATAGTAAACGAACCATCTTGAGGGCGTCTGTGTTCAGCAATATTCATTTTAGATATTACTTTTAAACGGGTTAAAATAGCAGATTCTGTCCTTGATGGTAATCTTAAAACTTCTTTTAGAATACCGTCAATTCTATATCTAACAGCAAAATATTCTAACCTGGGCTCAATATGTATATCACTTGCTTTCAACTCAATAGCATCTGTAATAAGTTTATTTACAAATTTAACAACTGAACTGGATGTATCTTGAAGCTCTCTTTCAGCTCTCTCCCAAAGAGTCTCTTCTGTACCGTACTCTACAGTTTCTTTTTCAATTGTTTGAATAAATTGAGTAGTTTCTTTCTTAGACTCATTATAATAGGTTTGCAAGCACATATTAAATTCGTACGAAGTAATAATCATTACTCTTGGTCTTAAGCCAGTCAAATACACAATATCGTTTAATACATGTTTGTCATTAGGATACACCATCCCAACAACAAGTGTCTTTCCATCAAAGCTAAGAGGAATTACACTATTTAATCTTATAAAATCTTCTGGAATTATACTTAAGACATTCTCATCAATCTTTAATTGATCAGTATTAACAGACTCTATACCTTGCTGTTTTGAAAGAGCAGACTTCAAATCTACAAGTGAAACAAAACCTTTTTGAACCAATATTGAACCAATTGGTAAGCTCGTCTTTTTGGCTTCAACCAAAGCTTCAAAAAGCTGTTCTTCAGTAATCATACCCATATCAATTAAAATCTCACCTATTTTTTTCTTAGGAGATGGATTAGGCGGGATATCTTTGAGAGATTCATCAATAACTGCAGGAGTTGATGAAATAGTGTTAATTTTAGAAGATGCAAAAGATATTAAATCTTTAAAAGCACCATCATCTACCACTATAAATTTGCTAGTATGAGGATTAAGATGTTCACCAGTTTGCAATTTAATAGCAGCCCTATCTGCATTTTTTAAAACAGCAAAATAATATTGCCCATCTTTTTTATTTATAGGCACAAAACCATTATAAGCAAAGTCTTCAGCTCTAAAATCGGTGAGAGCTGAAAGATCAATGCATTGTTTAATTTTTCCTAATTGTTCGTTGGTCATATCCTGTAAGACTATAATGTAGTTATATCCTCTGTATCTACTATTATTCTTGGCGTAATCATAATTACGAGTTCTGATTTTTGGTTTGTCTTAGAAGAGTTTCTAAAAAGCACACCAATTATTGGCAAATCTCCAAATATAGGCATCTTTGTTACTGTCTGTTTTTCAGTTTCCTGAATTAGTCCGCCAATAACAAGTGTTTCACCATCTTTTATTCTAACATTGGAAAGATCTAAATTTCTACGTTGAAGTAATGTTGCTGCAATTATTGGCGTTTTTCCATCAGCTCCAACATCATCAATTTGCTCCTTTACTGTTGCATAATCAGGCTTTATATTCATTGATACATACCCATCCGGGCTTATAAAAGGCACTAACTCTATTTTTATACCTGCATCATCTGCAATTGTATATGTTTTCTGAATTGCGTTAGTAACACCAACACTTCCAGTAACAACCTGAGACGTTGTACTTTCTACGTAATCCGAAGTAAGGTCAATTATAGATTTTTGTCCATTAGTAACCATTACTTTGGGGTTTGCAAGCACCCTACCTTTACCATTTTTAATCAAATAAGTAATGCTTTGGCTAACTGCCATAGGGCCTCTATATTTTGACAAAGCTGTTCCACCTGGAACACTCATGTTGCCACCTTTCCAAAAAGTAGGATTTGTACCATTTGAGACTAAACCAGAAGAACCAAACCCAGCTGTAAAATATTGACTTGCAATCTGCCAGTCGTTATTGAATGTTTTAGATCCATCTTCTGTCAATTCTACTATTGAAAATTCAATATAAGCTTGAGGCTGCTTCTTATCGTGAGAAGATATAAATTCACTTAAAAGGTTCAATTGTTCAGGAGACCCGCCTATTACACTTATAGAGCCCAATGATGGATGATAAATAACAGATAAGTTTGAACTATCCAAAGATGAAAACTTAGAACTTACGTTAGAACTAGCAACTTTGCAAGCCAACACACCTCCACCTAAAGCAATATCAGAAACATCTGCGGCACCACCAGAAGGTGCGGAACTGGAGGATGCAGCACTTGAAGAAGAAGCCGAAGACCCAGCAGAAAATAAGCTCTGACATATTAAATTGGCCATTTCTTTTGGGGTTGTATGATTTACTTTAAACATTGTTGTTACAGGCTTAGTGTCAAGTCTTGCAGCGATTTTTTTAGCCATCGCATAATCATTTGGAGTACCAAAAACAATTAACTCATTTTTTCCAGGGTTTGTAACAACAATTTCGCTATTAGAAAGCCCAGGCTTATTAATAGTAAAAACATTTTTATTCAAAAATTTTGCAATTGAAGCAGCATCAGAATACTTAATAGGAATGATATTCATATTTTCCATAGAAACATTTAACGTTTTGGCCGCTTCTGCTGACATTACCATAATAGTGTCATTTTCAATTACATAGCTCAATTCAGACATCTGCATTATCATTTTAAAAGCATTATTCAAAGTCACATTAACAAGATCAAGAGTTATTGTTCCTTCAACAGATTTATGAAAAACAATATTCAAACCAGCTTTATCAGCAAACATTCTAAGAGCTTGCTTAACATCAGAATCTCTCAAGCTAACACTAATGATTTGCTTTCCTTTTGTTAGCGAAACATCACCTTCTAACTTAATATTATCCGACTTTGTATTTACGGATGGCTTATAAGCACCACGTAAACTTGGAGCTTCAACAACCGCATTCATTTTAGCTTGAGTAACAGCCAACGCTAAATTGTTTGAAAACAATGATAAACATAACGTCAACGCTAAAAGCTTTATGATTCTTCTGTTCTGTGGCTTTTTCATTTATAATAAACTCCCTATTAGTTTGCTTTAAATTCTAATGTGTTCCTAGCTGCAGGCCTATATGAACCGCCAAATTTATTTTTTAAATTTGCAACCTCATTAATATTTACCCCCTCTGTCATTATTGATTGACCAACAGAGGCCCTATAAATATTAGTTCCCGATTTTACAACAACTTTATCTCTAGTTATATCCAGAATAGAAAAACCGGATAATCTATCATTTTTTCTTACAAGCTGGTCCTGCCCATTAACATTAACAATAGCAGAAGGACTTCTACTATCATACATTATTCCAGAAATTGTAGTTTTTAAAAGTTTTTCTGCTTGAGGATCATCAATCAATCCAGCAGGTGGCTCAACAAGATCGAAACTTAGATTTGGAGCACTTGGCAAAGCAGCAATTGATGCCACTTTTTTCTCTTTGAAAGGTAAAAATGGATTATCTCTACCTTCATCACCAACAGAAACAACAACTGTTTTTCTTGAAACATCCGGCGAAGCCAAAGACCTTGAGTATCCATTTTGCGCTTGCAAAAGTGGATCATTCGAAGGCGAAGGATTTTGAGATGGCGAACTAGACGGCAAAGTTGCATTTGGATCATTGCTTAAATTAACATCAACAACAGCCATTTGCTCTTCTGCACCAGTCTGTCCTTGAACTTGAGATTGTGGTGATGAGGCTTTATCATAAAAATAGTTTGCCATTTGCTCTGGGGTCTGAGGTTGAGATGCAACTTCGTTCTTCTTAGCTTGTATCTTACTAAAGGCCAGAAAAACAATAAACAGAACTGCCACAACAAGCATACCTAACTTTATATATTGCATGTTTGCTTTTATAAAGTCTGGACTAACCGAATTAGGAACAGAATTAACGGCTTCACCACTAATATCTGCCGATTCTTCTTCTATGTTATGCCACTCGTTCGGATTGTTTAACATTTATCACTCTCATTCAAATCCCTATTAGAATTCTATATCCTGCAATCAGCTGTAGTATCATACATTATGCGTATTTAATTATCATTTTACTTGGTAAAAGAAAAAATAGCAAATAAATATCGGACTCTAAGTCAATAGTATAGCAAGAATTCAGGATATTTTCAAAAATATACTCTAATTGAAGGATATTTTTGAAAATACAAAAAACTTCACGATCGAAGCACAACAGATTGAAAAAGAAAATAAATAAAGCTAGTATTAAAAAAACAGGAGAGTAACTATTGAAAGATATTTTCGTTATAGCACCAATAAAAACTCCTAATGACATTATTTATTTTTCTAAAAAGTCTAATTGCAGAAATTATTATGTATATCACCACAAATTTTTAAACAACAATTTTAAATATGTAGAAGAATTCATATCTAATGCGCATAAAACTAATTCGAAAATATATATAAATTTCAAGCATAACATCACTGAAAACGAATTAAGCGAGATAAAAGAATTCATACGATACTTACAATCAACTAAAATTAATGGGATTTTTATAAATAATTTTGCAATTCTAGAAGCGCTCAAAGAATATAAATTACCATTTGAAATCATAATAGATTCATATTTCGAAATACACAACACTTCTGGAATAGATTTTATAAATAATTTCCACAAAGCTTCTAGGATAATAATTACAGAAGAAATTTATATAAAAAACGTTGAAAAAATAAAGCAATGCACAAATTTACCACTCTCAATAGATAGCGACAATCTACCTTGGTGTGCCGAGGAAGTAAAAAAATCCCTCTTAATAGACTCTATTGTAATAAAAGGTAAATTCAAATCTTCAGAAGAAATTCTTGATGGAATCAAACTGATCGAAAAAATTTTACAAGAACCAAATTCTCATACAAATCAAAAATTACCTTTTAAGCATATTCGAAAATGCATTTACGAAACAAATCATTTTTCAGGAGAAATTATCAGTCTAAGAGGCGAAGATTTTAAATTCAACAAATACATTGAAGAATTCAAATGGCAAATAAAACAAAGTCAGCTCAATAAAAAAATAAACTATAAAGGATTAAACATCCCCAAAACAACTTTTCGGCTTTCTTCTATAGAACAAGTAAAAGCCGTTAAACATTTTATACAAAAAATTGATTTTAATCCTATATATGCCATTGAATTTGGAGAAATTCTCAGTACTTCTGACTTAAAAAACAGTAGCTTTAGTGAAATTATCACAGAGGTAAACTCATTTTGTAAAACTAGAAATATAAAATTCCAACTGAGTACCCCTAGATTTTTAATTGAACGAGACTTCAAAAGAGTGACTGAATATATTAAAGAGATTTGTTTAAAAAAACAGCCTCCTAATAGCATAGTAATCAACAATCTTGGTTATTTATGGACGTTTATAAATGATAAAAGGTTGCAAAAAATACCACTTGAAATAGGTCAAGGAATAAATTTATCAAACAGCATGTCCATAAACTGCATCAAAAGCCTATATCCCATAGAAACAATAGATTTTACATCATTTAGTAATATTAAAGATATTGAAATATGCGCAAAAGAAATAGAAAAATCTATACAAAACAGAAAGCTCACAATTGCTGGTAATCTGAGAATTCCAAGCCTAGGTCTTTGCCCATTAAATGATGACTCAGCTACAATTCCAAGATTGTATTGCAAATCACCTTGTCGACAAAACTCTTATGCAATTAAGGATCCTTCATTAGATAAAGTATACCCTTTTATAGTAGATGGTTTTTGTAGAATGCATATGTTTAAAGATAAACTTTTTGAAATGTATAAATACATTCCATTATTAAAAAAGATCGGAATAAACGAATTCGTAATTGATCTCAGTGCAATACCTGCAAAATTTATACCTACAATTCTGACAAATTTTATAAACTCATTAGCCTATCAAAACAATTCAGCAACTAACGAAAACTCGCTTTATACTTTTTATCAAAGTATTCAATAGTTTTATCGGTTTTAATTTTTATTTCAGTTCTAATATTTTTAAGCTTTAAGCTGCTAATTACCTGTCTGGCTTCAGCCTCAGCGACAAACCATAAAATATTACCTTCAGGATATTTAGCAAAATGGTATGTAGAAGAAACAACACAAACTTTTGTTGCATCAAAAATACTTAAGTTAGCAATATCTACAACCAAAGAAGGACAATCCTCCTCAAGAATAAAATCTCTTAATTTATTAATTTCATCAAAGATGTCACCTTTATAGCTATTAATCTCAACATAAATATCTTGTTTCATAGCTGACTTCATCAGTATTTCCTACAAATGTCTTATATAAAAGGAATCGGTTATAATTTTCGAAAGATTAATTTAGATAAGAAAACTACACCATTTGGAGGAGAAAACAAGAATGAAAAAACATATGTTCTTTTACAGCAAAAACTTATTGTCGTATAATTGGTAATATATAATTTGTTAACAGAGGGCTAAAAATGTTTGAAACAGTTGAAACAAAAGAAAACCTTATATCCATTGCAAAAGATGTTTTTACAATAGAAGCTGATGCAATTAGTAAACTAAAAGAAAGAATTAATGGCAATATGACCGAAGCAGTAGATCTTATTGCCAAAAGTAGAGGAAGAGTCATTGTAACTGGTATGGGTAAATCTGGACTAGTAGGGAAAAAAATAGCTGCTACTCTATCCTCAACAGGAACGCCTTCTTATTTCTTACACCCAGCTGAAAGCACACATGGTGACTCAGGTATAATAACTAGAGAAGATATAGTAATTGCAATATCAAACAGTGGTGAAACATCTGAGTTAATTCAACTTTTACCACTTATTAAAAGATTTGAAGTCCCATTAATTTGCTTTGTGGGAAAAGTATCATCAACTCTTGCAGAAAAGAGTGATATTGTTTTCGATATATCTGTAGAAAAAGAAGCTTGCCCCCTAGGAAAAGCACCAACAGCAAGTACAACTGCAACTTTAGCAATGGGTGATGCATTAGCGATATGCCTTTTAAAAGCAAAAGGATTTTCGGAAGAAGACTTTTTACTCTACCATCCATCTGGAGCCCTAGGAAAAGGAACTTTATACAACGTTGGCGAACTTATGCAAAAAGATAATTTACCAATTGCGAAAGAAAACGACTCATTTATTTCTGTTGTTGACCTTATTTCACAAAAGCAACTTGGCTGCGCAATTATTGTAGACAAAGAAGAAAGAATGTCGGGAATTTTGACAGATGGTGACATCAGAAGAATATTATTAAGATACCCGGATATGGCAAGATTAAGCATAAAAGAAGTTATGAGCAGAAAACCTAAGACCATAAAAGCCCAAGAATTGGCAGCAAAAGCATTGGCCATTATGGAGAAACATTCAATAACTTCTTTAGCAGTTTGTGATGCAGACGAAAAACCTATAGGATTAATTCACATACATGACCTTCTAAAAGCAGGAGTAGCATAATAATGCAAAGTATAGAACTAAAATTAGCAGCAAGTAAGATAAAACTAATAGCGTTTGACATTGATGGAGTTATGACGGACGGTAGTTTAACTTTTGATGAAGACGGAAAAGAATATAAAACTTTCAATGCAAAAGATGGTCAGGGTATTGTCATGCTCAACAAATCAGGGTATATAACAGCAATTATCACAGCAAGGATGAATGGAACTGTTGAACACAGGTTCAAAATTCTAGGAATGCATAAATTGTATCAAGGCCAAAAAAACAAAGAAGTTGCTATTGACGAATTAGTTAAAGAATACAACATAGATTATTCCGAAGTTGCATATATGGGAGATGACCTGCCTGATATTTGTGTGCTAAAAAAAGTAGGATTACCCTGTTGCCCTAATGATGCAGTAGAAGAAGTACAAGAGATATGCAAATTTATTTCTACCAAAGATGGTGGCAGAGGTGCAGTAAGAGAACTTTGTAATCTAATTTTAAGAAACAAACACGATTAATTGACAATTTAATTTATACAAAAGAAACGCACTTTTTTGAAAGTGCGTTTCTTAATTAAAGTTATAGTTAATGTAAAATTAAAACTTATACACCAACTTTTTTCTGTTGCATTGCTGCACCAGGAACAGCTTGCCAATTTGCAGCCATTATTTTTTTGAATGATTTTAGTGCCGTATCTTCAAGCTCTCCAAGCTCATCAGCAACCATAATTAATTCTCTAAGTGGCAATAAAGCTCTTTGATCTCTAAGAACACCAAGTGCAGCTGCTGCACCAGCTCTTACCAAATCATTTTCTTGTTTATTTTGCATAACTTCTATCAATGCAGGAACCGCCATTGTATCACTTAGTTTGCCAAGCGAAGTAACAGCATAGATTCTAACATTTACCCATTCATCTTTAAGCATTGTAATAATTTTTTCAACTGCTTTTGGATTTCCAATTTCTCCCAATGCTCTAGTAGCATCGCATCTAACATTTACTTTTTCATGATCTAAAGATTCTATTAGAGCATCTGTTGCAACATCTCCAATTTCAATTAATGCATCAGTTGCTGTAATACAAACTTGAGGATTTTCATCATTTAAAGCTTCAACTAACGGTTCAACAACTTCTCTTCCGCCAAGACGACCTAACGCACGAGCTGCACGAACACGAACATCAACGTTGCGGTCCTCTCTCAATGATTCAATTAGAGGGACTGTTGCGTTTACATCACCTAGTTCACCCAATGCTCTTGCGGCATACAAACGAACCGAACCGTTTTTGTCATTTTTCAATACATCAATAAGAGGTTCAACCGCACTAGAATCACCCATTTCACCAAGGATTCTTGCAGCATTATATCTTACTTTCTCAGAATTGCTTGTTCTCAAATCATTTAACAACTCATCGAATGATTTTTTAGACTGTTTTTTTCTTGAATTCACACTAATTGTCATGTCTTCCCTCCGACAAACTTCACTTTTTTCCTTCACACTATTATTAAAAAAAAGAGTTTTTCGACTATTGACTTTTTTTATAATAACATTACGAAATGTTTACAAACTCAACATATCTATTCAAGTCTCTTCTCTGTATAAATGTATATGGAACACTTAATACATTTCGTTCTAGTATTATAACAATTTTTTTCTCACTTGTCTACATTATTTGAATTAATTTAGGTATAATTTTTAAAATAATCATAAATTTTTGTTCAAATTTTGTTCGTTTTTTGAATTTTTAGTGCAAAAACAATCAACTTTACAGTACTTAACAAATAAGAAAATCATACTATAATAAGAAAATAACAAGATAAAAAGGAATAATTGTTTTGAAGAGAATCATTTTTTGGCTAAATGCTGCCAGACTGCATACAGTACCAACATCATTTATGTCTTGGCTTGTTCCATTTATTTTTGGAGCAACTGCAGGAGGAAATATCTATAAAGGAATACTCGCACTATTTGGTATAGTTTCTGTACATTTGGGTGTAAATCTATTAGATGACATCTATGATTACTCAAAAGAAATAAGAGCATCAAAATCCAACAACGAGCTTCCTTTTAATAAGCAGAAAGGGAAATGCGCTTATTTACTGAGCGGTGAGGCTACTTTAAAGCAAACTATTGGGGTTACTGTTTCGCTTTTTACCTTTGCTTGCACTATTGGAGCCTATTTAACATTCACTTGTGGCTGGCAAATACTATTTATTGCAGGTATAACCTCAGTATTATGTTTATTTTACCCGATATCAACGAAATTTGGATTAGGAGAAATAACAGTAGGAATTGTATATGCTCCGCTACTATACTCGGGGACGTATTTTGTTATGACCCAGACTTTTTCAATAGAAATTCTTATTATATCAATATCAACAGGCTTACTGACAGTTGGGCTTTTACATACATCTACCATGCTGGATCATGATTTTGACATAACAAATAATAAAATCACAATATGTACTATTGTTGGAAATAAGTATAACGCAGTTATAGCACAAGGAGTACTTTTACTTGGTGCGTATTTAAATATATTGATAGCTGTAATGCAAAAATGGATTTCTCCTATCATGATGCTATCATTTTTAAGCATTCCAACATCAGTGTATCTGATAAAATTATTACTTTTACATATAAAATCACCCAATGAGCTGCCTCAGCGCAATTTTTGGATGGGGCCTATAGAAAATTGGGATAAACTAGTTAATAGTGGTATGGCTGCATATATGGTAAAATTTTTATTAGCTAGAAATGTAATGTTTATTTTCACAGTATATATATGCATAGCAAAAATAATCACGGAACTAATAAAATAATATGTACATTTTTGAATTACTATATAAACTTTTAAACAAAAAATCGAACGATGTTGTAAGCTCTGAGAAAACTCTATTTATAGAAGAGGAAGAATACAACAACGAGAAGTGTGAACATATTTTTATTCCAATCGATAGTACAAAAAAAGTTCTTGCCTGCTCAAAATGCGGCTTATTGCATAAAATAAAAGACAAACCGGTGAAAAACTTTTTTATGAAACAATAAAAGGCTTACTATATAGTAAGCCTTTTCAAATTCCCCAAATATTAACCCAATTTAATCTAGTGCCGTCCTTCAAGCTTGCGCCTTCAGTTCGCTAATCCAATAATGTCTCTAATATGCTTGCATTCTTTATTGCCAATGTGTTTTCTCTTACTCTTTGTTTGTGAATATAGGTTCTTAATGCCTCTCTTATTAATTCACTTCTTGTTCTGTTTTCTCCATCTGCTACTTGATCAATCTTGTTTAAAAATTCTTCGGGCATTGAAATTAATACGCGTGCCATAATTCGTCCTCTTTCTATAAATTTTTTCTCTTAATTCGTTCTCTTTACTTTTATTCTCTCTGGTCTCTATCTCTCGTGTGGTTCGCTTAATCGCTTCTTTTGTTTTTTGTTTTTCTCTCTTACTCCTATATAAAAACTTTTTTGTATAATTAATTGCCATACTTAGTATATACTTTTTAAACACAATTCAGCAAAATATAAGCTACAAGCAACTTACAGCTTTATTTCACTATTTCATATTTCTCGTTACATTTCTTTATATAATACTTTTTAAAGCCATCAATTCTTCATATGAGGCACCGGATTCCGATAGTTCTTCTGCGGAAATTCCAAAGAGACTAATTAAATTTTTCGTTTCAATATTTAGAGAATTATTTTTTATGCTTTTTAAAATTGAAATAATTGCGTCATCTCTACGTATAGACGTAGGGATAATTTTATTTTTATTAAATATTCGTTTTTTAGACTTGCCCATTATTCCTTCTAATAAACTTAAAAATGATTTATAAAATATTAAGCAAAATACGTAACAATATCAACTAAATTTTTGACTAATAGAAAATGGCATTATATTATTTAGATAATAATTTAGTGTGTGTGTGGAATTTGCAATAGATGAGATTAGGATTAATATCTCTAGACAAGAGAAATCAACCATATTATAGGGTTGACCATACCGTGTCAATTAAAAATAATCCACTTACAAAGTCAGCCGTTGAATATAGTATTTGGTCAACAAAACCAAATAAAATCTCAAACAATATATTTAATTCTTCAATTGTTTTTTGCGGGAGAAAAACAAAAAAAAGAACTCTACCTTATATTAAAATACAAAATGACCTCGACTCGGAAAGCACTACTAACTTCCTTATAAAAGATCTCCCAGGGCTTCATTGTCCTGCCTGTGGAAAACCGCTAATTAACAGCTCTTTATATGATATTTTTTTAGACCGCTTATATAATTCTTCGGAAAGTCAGTATATTTCCATTTTAGAAGACTATGAAAAACATTTGCAACCAATGGAAAAAAAGATTTTTCAAGAAATAAAAGATACAGTAGGTAACAACCCAAATAAGCCACTGAGAGCAATTTTAAAAATGCTAAGAAATGAGAATTTGCCAATCCTCCAAAAACAACAACTTAAGATTCTAGATGAAATGAAAGAATATGTGACTACGTCAAGGGATTTAAAAAAAGAAGATAAAGCCAAAATCTATAATATTATGTATACAAATAAGTCTAAAATCCTACAAACCAACGAATCATCATTTCAACGTAAAATGTTAATAAGCTCAATACAAGAATCAGGAATTAGTAACAATAAAGCAAAAAGAGACTTGCTAAAAATTTCATATAAATTACCGGGATCCACAAACAGCATTTCATCTTGGATAGTAAAATATAGTGGCAAAGATAAATCAGGCAAACCGTATTCCTCCAAAGATATTGCCATAGCGCTTTTAGATACTGCTAAGACTAATGTGGATCATATGTTAGCTAAAAATGTCGTAATGAAGGGAGTTATAAACGGTGAAAGCGGAAAAAATGAAATATCAAACTATCTACCTATGCACACTGGATGTAATTCTGCAAAGTCAAATATAACTTTTATAGAGTGGTATAATCAATCACCACAAGATAGAGAGAGTTATTTGACAGAATATTTTATAGAAGTACAAAAGGCGATTAATAAAGGCAAAATAAAAGATGCCAGATATAAAAATTATGTTGATAACGCAATTAACAAAATAAAACGAATAACAAATGGAGTAGTAAAAATAGACATTGAATATATAAAACAAAAAGCAAGCCAATAAAGATATTCAACTCTGCTAAAATCAATGCACTTTAAGAAAAGCAAAAATAAATTGCAGTTAATTAACGTTTAAATCCATATATAAGAAAGTCCACCTCTATTATTTTTACCAAAACTATAATTATTGGTTTGTCTTTTATTGTATATCCAATTCATATTTTAATATATCAGTTACTGGTGGTTTCTTCAGTAATTCTATAGCTTGTTCAGCTTTTATTCTAAGATCTTCACTTTCGGTCACTTCGGCTAGGTTTCTTAATAAATCAATAGTACCATTTATAACTCTGAGCAAATCACCTTCATATGTTATCAGATGTTTATTTCGTAAGTCATCAATTGTATCCATCCATAATTTTTTTGGGTTTTCCGTATCGATGTCAGTTTCCGCAAACCTTAAAATACCTGTCGCCAAATTAGTACTCATAGGAAGCCTATCGTATATTTTATTAGCATATTGCTCAGCTTTTATTCCTTTTGCCATATCTATTGCTTTAGTTGCCTTTTTAGCAAAATCATCAAACTCTGCAGGAAAAGTTGTCTTTGGATTATTATCCTTTACATCGGCAAATATTGTAATTAATGCAGCTAATTCAGCAGGAGTCATTTTGTCTGTATATTTTGTGTCTGTCAAAAGTTCTGTCATAACAATTTCATTAATGCCAAATATTTTACGTGCAATTAAGCCTTTTTCTGTTGGCTCATAAGACTTACTTTCATTTTTAACTATATAACCTTTTTTAAGAAGATAATCACGCTTTTTAACAGATTCTTCTAAGATATTGTTTTTTCCATTTTTTTGAAAATATGCAAAGGTTTTTGTTAAAGTTTTCTCCATGTTTTTCATCATATTTGGCGCTAGTAAAGAAGAATATGTAGAGTTAAATTGGCTTTTAATTGATGTGTCAGTAGATTTAAGCAATGTAGTAAAGTTATTCAAATCTGCATTTCCCTTGGGCATCATAATGACATTTCCAATTTCATCAATTCCCCTTCTTCCAGAACGTCCAATACCTTGTTTAAAAGTAGAATTAGGAAGAATTATATTTGAAACCCCATTCGATTTTTCTAGCGAAGTCAAAACTACAGTCTTAAATGGCATATTTATTCCTGCTATCAATGTTTCTGTGGCAAAACAAACTTTAACCAGACCTTCTCGAGCCAAGCCCTCTACCAAGCTCTTATAGGCTGGAAGCATTCCTGCATGATGTATTGCATAACCTTTCATCAAACCATCAAGACATTTATCATCGAAATCTTTTCCAAGATAAATACCTTTTTCCTTCGCTTCATTCACTCTATCAAGTACTTCTTTTGATTGCTCTGGTGTTAACAATGTACCGACACGTCTTGAAGCATTTTCAATATATTCTTGGCAACGCTTTTTACTGAAAACGAAAAATAAAGCTGGAGTTTTATTCTCTTTATCTAAAATTCTAATCAGAGAATTGATTTTAGGTCCTTTTTCAGGATATACTAATTTTGAACAGTCTTTGAATGTAGCTTTTCTCTTGTCAGAAAGAATAAGTGCTAGCTGAGTCGCTTTATCTGAGTTAACACCTTTTTCCTGGAGTTTTTGAGCAAATTCATCAGCATCTATCTCTCCATCCTCAATGATATCTTGAAGTCCTTTTATATACTCAACAGGATGTTGCTCCCCAACAAGATTAGAAATATCTTCCAATGCAAGTTTTTGCCTATCGCTCAAAGATCCATTCAAGTCTGAAAGTATAATCTTATGGGAAGTGAGTTGTTGAAGTTTAGGCCCACTTGAAAAATCAAAACCAAAGACAAACTCTTTTAATGGGACATGTCTTTCTGTTTCCGGCACATTAACTAATTCAACCTCTTTTGCAGGATTTAACTTTGCTATCCAATCCGATACTTCTTTTGCATTTGAGGCTGTAGCTGAAAGCATCATTTGCTTCATATGCTTAGGGGTATTCATAACAGACTCTTCCCAAACTTTTCCCCTGTCTGGATCTGCCATATAATGAAATTCGTCATATATAACAGCATCAAAATCTTTTAATTTTTCAGCTATATTTTCTTCAGTGTCATTAATAAGCATGTTTCGGTAAATTTCTGTGGTCATGACCAATAATTGAGCATCTGGGTGAATAGAAATATCACCAGTTATAATACCAACATTTTGATTGTTCATATACTCATATTTTGAGTCATAATTTCCAAATAATTCAGAAAATTTTGTAAACTTTTCATTACTTAAGGCTTTCAATGGAGATAAATAAATTATTTTTTTACCTTTTTCCAATGTATCTTTTATGCCATATTCAGCAATTAGGGTTTTGCCAGTTCCTGTAGGCGCTGTAACGACAGTCGTTTTACCATTAATAAAGGCATTTATAGCCTGTTTCTGATATTTATCTAACTTAAAATATTTATCTCCTAGCTCAAAAGGTATTTTGGCCTTAGATTCTACATTTGGAGTTTCAATACTTAATATTTCGTCCATATTTAGATCTTTGGGTGATCTTTTTGCAGAAAATTCAACATCTGCAGCGATCTCTTCGTTTGTATTTACTGAATCAGCTATTATTTCTGGTTTTGGTTTACTATGTTCTATAAAATTATCAAGAGATTCTTGAAGCTCTTTAGGCAACGGACGATATGGAAATGTTCGGAAGGAATCTCCGACTTCATATCTAAAATTATACCTATTACTACCAAGTTTCGGACTGCTTTTCTGTTCGTTTTCTGATTTTTTTCCCGAAAAGGCAACGCTTCGGAATACTCCGTTAATTTGGACGTTCATTAATAGTCCTCTCTCTAAAACTCAATCTAAAATCACACTCTACAAATATTACAAAACTGACTTATTATTTTTTTAGTTAGTAAAAAACGATATATTACAAATATTGTATGATATTGTAACATTTAATACTGTGTAATTATAAAATTTTATAGAAAAGAAGACACCTAAAAATTATTAATCTAAGATTAAAATAACGTTAAAAATAAATATAAAGGGATAAAAACCGAAACTACTCTAGCTGGAACATTACATATGGATTACACAAACTATATTTCAGAAACCGAAACATTTGTTACTCCAGCATTTCTTGCCTCATCCATAAGTTTAACAACAGCACCGTGAGTGGAATCAGCCTCGGTTTGAATCATTAAACCATCAGGCAATTCTTTTGCCTTCTGAGAAATTATGTCTCTTAAATTATTAGAAGAAACTTCTTGATTATCCACCATATATTTATTTGAATTAGTCACAACTATATTAATCATTTTAGAATCTTTGACGTCCTGCACCTCAACCATATTAGGAACAGCAAGATTGAGTCCTTGTTGATCCAGTAACGGGGCAATAACCATCATTATTATTAACAAAACCAAAAATATATCTGTTAATGGAGTAATATTTATTTCGTTAAACGAATCTCTTTGTCTTGACATACCTACTCCTTATTCTAACCACTCTGAAGCATCAGATTTTCTTGTTTCATCGCCTGCATCAGCTGATGGTGTAGGCGACATTGGTTGCGAATTGTCTACATTCTGAGGTAATGAAGCAGCTTTCTTATTTAACTTGTCCTGGTCTTTTCTAGACAAAGGCTCTCCAGCAACCACTAGTTTGGCATACTCAGCCTCTTGAGCTGCTTTCATGATCTTCATAATTTCTGAATTTTTAACAGCTGAATCAGCCTTTACAACAACTTCTTTTTTCTCTAGCTTTGGCTTAAGTTCTTGTAATTGAGCAAGAAGTTGAGATTCTTGTATGGGCGAACCGTTTACATAGAATTTGCCCTCTTTCGTAACAGATACGGTTGCATTTTTCTGTTCAATGGTAACACCACTATTAATTTCAGGAACATTTATACTATTATCATCAGATTGAAAGGTAGGAGCCACGACCATCATTATGATAAGCAACACTAAGAAGATATCAGTCAATGGTGTGATATTTATTTCAGTAAATAATGCATCTTTGCCTTTTGATGTTTTAAAAGCCATATCTGTAACTCAATTCTATATTATAGAGCAATATTTGATTGTGAACTTAAGGCAACTTCCTCATCAGAGTCAACAAAGCTCAAGAACAGAAGCTTAATTAACTGGAAGTCATCTTCATATCTTTTTACAGTTGATTGGAATGTGTTATATAGAACAACCGCAACAATCGCAACACCAAGACCAAAAGCAGTAGCGATAAGAGCTGAGGCAATACCCATTGCAACAGCCGCAGACTGGTTACCTGCAAGATCTTGGAAAGTATACAATATTCTAACTACCGTACCAAACAACCCCAAGAAAGGACAAACACCACCAATTGTTCCTAATATTGTTAAGTGGTTTTCTAATTTTCTTGTTGCAAGATTAGCCGCAATATCAAATGAACGAGAAAAACCACTTTTTTGTTCGGAGAATATTCTTACAGCTTCTTCTGTTACCTCACCAATAACACCACCAAGTTGAATACTTAAAGCTTGAGCACCTTCAAGTCTACCTCTGGCTAACTCTTTTTGTAATTTGGGAATAAATTGAACAACATCTCTTTTATTCTTATTGAAAAAAGAAAATCTGTTGATAGCTACCGCAACCGTCAAGATAGAACAGACGAATATCGGAAAAAGTACTGCCCAGTCCTGAATAATTGCATTTAATAAAAGTTCCATAGTTATATATCCTCATTTTCTGATTTTACTTATTAATTAATATCTTGATGCCCCAAATACATTGTAGTCAAATGTAAATTGAATATCCACATTACTTCCTTTATATTCAGGTGGCAAAGGTCTAAATGGCGCAGTAAGCTGAACTGCTTGTCTTGCCGCGGCATCAGCTGCAGCAACACCTGAAGATTTTAATACTTTCATGCTAAGAAGTCTACCATCTCTGCTTATTGAAAACAAAAGGACAACTCGTTTGCTTTCATTACCTTTTGGTGGTTCCCAGTTTCTTTTTATTTGACGCTGTAATTCTCTCATATAAGGACCGAAATCCGGCTCTTTTATTGCATCTATCCCTGGAGCACCATGAGGATTTCCAGGACCAGGATTCCCAACACTTCCTCCACTGCCATAAGATCCTTTTGAACCGGAGAAACGACCTCCACCGGCACCAGAACCATTTCCTGAAGCTGTTCTCGTTGGAGAAAAACTAGGAGATGGGGCACCCGAACCTGATTCACCTGATCCAGAACCATTAGAGTTGCCTGACGAAGTAATAGGTCCCCCCGAAGGTGCTGCCACTCTTGGTATTGATGACTTAGGTACAGGGATGTTAAAGCTGCTTTGAGGCTTTACAGTTGGCCTAGGAGCAGAAGGTCTAGGCGTTGGCCTTGGTGCAAAAGTTGGAAAAGACTCTTGTGTAGGTTTAACAACATTTCTTTTTGGAGCTGCAGGTGCAGATTGAGTCTTTGCAGGTTTTTGTTGCGTCGGTTGAGTCTTTTGCTGAACTTGCTTTCTCTCTACTTTCTTTGCAGGAGATGCAGGTGCACTTGGTGCCTGACTTTGAGCTTTAGGAGCAGGAGCTTGAGGCATAGACACCTTTTTAGTAGGGTCATGCTTTCCGCCAGCTCTTGAATTTCTATCAGCTCTATATTTTGTGTGTTTATTTATAGGAGTTGCCTCCTTATTAACAAGGACAAATTCGATATCCTTAGGCTTTGGCTCTGGCTTATCAAAAAGAGCAATGTTTATGCCAAGCAATGTAAGCACAAAGAGCAAGAGCCAAGCAAATCCCACAACTGCTGGATGAAGCAATGTAGAAAGAACAATCGATTTTTTTAATGAAAATTCTTTAGGCTTACGGAAGACAGCAGGAATTTGATATTCATCAAGCAAATCCTGCTCATCTTCTAAATAATCATATTTATTACCAAGTAATGCCATTTTCCCCAAGTCTTCTTGTTTATTATTTCAGGTTAAGTTTAGCAAAAACAAATAGCTAAAACAAATACCTAATTAGTCTAATATCTAGGAGTAGAATTAACTGTAATAGGCTGGTCAATTGCAATATCAATACTTGAGTTTGCAGGGATAACAACATCTGTCCCTTTATCAAATAAGGATTTTCCAAGCCCAAGTCCAGCACCAATGGCTGTACCACCCCATGCTCCTCTACCAGTACCACCAGCGATCGCACCAATTGCGGTACCAAGTACAGCGCCACCACCAGCACCAATAGCCAAGTCTTTAGCATAATCCTTTGCAGTATCTTTTGCTGTAGCTGCATATAATATGCCTTTTCCATCATCTGTTCTTATTTTTCCAGAAATTGGAATTACTTGCCCATATGGAGTTCTTATATTTGTAAATCTCAATTGCAGCTGACCATTTTTGCCAGCATGCCCGCCTTTTCTAACCATAATTACGTTGCCATTAACCTGACTACCAACTGGAGCCACAAGTTGTCCATTGTAATAGAAGTCATTACCCAAAGCCATAGACACGCTTTGACCAAGCGATAATGTCGCAGAACTAATTTCACCTGTTGTAACAGCAGGAATACAAGAACCTGCAGGAACCATGAATACATGCCCTTGAAGAGGAGAAACATATTGCTGCGGAGCATAATTTTGCCCATATGATTGTGGAGCATATGACTGTCCATATTGAGGTGCATAGCTTGGTGTATTTGGTTGAGTTGAATAATTAGGTGCGGCGAATACAGCGCCTATATTTAAAAAAGACCCAATAACCAAAAGGCTTGCCAGTACTTTTCTGTTCATGATTTTCTCCTTTATACTTATATCTACTGCTTATTTAATCTTTCTAACTGTATAATTATACATTTTGTTCAATTTATTTTCAAATCATCAATCAATACAACCTTTTGCTCGCTTCCAGCCTTTATTAACAAATGCTGTCCAGGATATCTTATATCTGTGGGTGCAAATTGTAGTACTCCACCGCCCATTCCCTCTATGTAATGCGGCATCCTGTTATAATACATGGCATGAGTTCTTTCACCACCCAGATAATTATCATCTTCTCCGTAAACATAGGCATTAACTGGAATATTAACTCCTGAAGGGGTAATTATTTTTTCTATTTTAATTTTTACTGATGCATTTGTTCCCTGCACAGGCTCTCTCAAATCCTCGATAAAACCATATAGCTTTGAGCCGCTTGGAATTACATTTGTATCATCAACATACATATCAAGAGAATTTATCAAATAAACTTTATCACCAATATCAGCAAGTTGAGTTGAAATTTCTTTTTGTAAAAAAGCCTTCAAAAAAGTACCTTTCATAAGTATAATAGGTTTTTGTGGGGTATCTTGAGCAATAGAAGCCTGACCCAACAAGCAGGATAACCCAACAATTATAGCCAAATTTATAAAAAATCTTTTCATCATATTGTATATTTTAATGATTTATTATATTTAATCCATAGTCTTTTGGGATTATTTATTATTTAAGCATTTATGGAGTATAATGACTTTAAATTAAAATAACTTACTTTGTGGCTTATATCTATGAACATTTTTATTACAGGAACAGACACTGACATTGGCAAAACTGTTATAACCGCAGGCTTAGCTACGATTATGCAATCCTTAGGTTATAAAACAGGAGTGCTAAAACCTTTTCAAAGTGGCGCTATTGAACAAGGTGGATTTGTAGTATCTCCAGATTTGGCTTTTGTAAAAAAAATGGATCCCTATATTCAAACAAGGGCTTCATATGTATTAAAAGCACCGACAGCGCCTTATATTGCAGCTGAACTGGAAAATATAGAGATAAATTTAGATAATGTATTTAAAGATTACCTATTGATGAATCAAAGATGCGACACCGTTATAGTAGAAGGCTCAGGAGGATTTATGGTTCCTGTTGCCCCTAATATTTTAATGTATGAAACAGCAAAAAAATTAAACATTCCTGCATTAATAGTTGCACGCCCAGACTTAGGAACAATTAATCATACATTACTAACAATAAATCAAGCAAAAGAAGTAGGGGTTAAATGTGTGGGAGTAATTATAAACAAATACCCTGAAAACACTGATGACATTGCAATAAAAACAGCTCCAAGATTAATTGAAGAGTATTCAGACGCTAAGATTTTAGGAATTGTTAGAGATTTTTCAAACGAGACAATTTCGGCGTCTGTATTAATAGCAAATATGCTTAATAGTGTAGATTTGGAAAAAATATTCAATATAAAAATCCCTAAATTAGATTTAGGGACTCAATATTAAAATACTAGTTATTTCAATTGTTGTTAGTAAAATCTGCCTTGAGCTGGAACCGGAGCTTTTTGCTCTTGAGGCTGAGGCTTCACAACCTGAGACTTTGGCACCTGAATAGGAATATCACTAAATGAATTTGTAACACTTGATTTTTGCTCTATTGGCTTGCGAGTTGGTACCGGAGCAGGCAACGGTGCTTCCTCAGTAGGGCTTGATGGCACAGTAGGTGTATCTTGTGAAGGAGTTGTTGCATCCTCAACCGCGGACTCTGGAGATTCGGTTACGTCTTTTGGCGAAAGATTTGCCGGTTGTAACTCTAAATCCGGATAATCAAATTGAGAATTAGGATAATTCTCAGTAGCAACCTTCATAGTATCTCTCCATATCATAGCCGGAACAGTACCACCAGTTAAATTAGACATTTTAGAGTTATCATCATTACCAACCCAAACACCAGTAGTAATATCAGGAGTATATCCTAAAAACCATGCATCTTTATAATTATCTGTAGTACCAGTTTTACCAGCCATTGGTTTACCAATATTTGCCGCCTTACCAGTACCGCCAATAACAACTTGTCTCAACATCGCTGTCAGGTTTGAGGCAACTGACATATCAAGAACTTTTGTTATTCTTGTTTTTGGGGCTTGATAAACGACTTTGCCTCTAGAAGTTTCTATTCTCTCAATTGCGTAAGGTTCTACTTTAAACCCACCATTTGAAAACGCACCATAGGCAATAGTCATTTCATATAGCTTTACACCATTTGAGCCTAATGCAATCGTATAGTCATATTCAAGAGGCGTTGTAATTCCAAGCGCTCTTGCAACGTTTATTACAGCTCTAATGCCTACTTCTTTAATTAAACGAACAGCAACAACGTTAGACGAAACCATAACCGCTTTATAAAGAGGTATTTTTCCTCTATACTTTCCGCCATAATTTCTTGGAGACCAGTCACTGAACCTAACAGGAGTATCCTCAATTAAGTCAGTTGGTTGCCAACCGCTTTGTAACGCCGCCAAGTACACAAATGGCTTAAAAGCGGAGCCTGGAGGTCTTACTGCCTGAGTAACTCTATCATATTGACTTTTACCATAGTCTTTTCCACCAACATAAGTAATGATTTCTCCAGTTATAGGAGAGAAAGCAAATACAGCCGCTTGTTGATGGTCTTTTGTTAAGCCCCATGCCGCAAGATTTCTTTTTACGGCATTTTCTGCTGCTTGTTGAGCTTTATAATTTAGAGTTGTTATAATTTTATATCCACCTTGAGAAATTTCAGTTTCATCAAACCCTAGTTTTTCAAGTTCTTTCATCACATAGTCAACAAAATATGGTGCACGATTCATCGTGTAGATACTGGGATTAGGGTTAAGTTTAACCGGTTCCTCCAATGCTTCATTATATTCGTCTTTGGTAATATAGCGCATTTTATACATACGCTTCAAAACTTGCGCTCTTCTTTCTTTCGCAAGTTTCATATCGTTATATGGGGAATATATTGACGGTGCCTGAGGCAACCCGGCAATTAACGCACACTCTGCAAGGGTTAAATCTTTTAAAGGCTTATTAAAATATATAGTAGAAGCACCTGCAACACCATAGGCACCAGAGCCAAGATATACATTATTTAAATACATTTCTAGTATTTTATCTTTTGGTATCGTTTTTTCAATTCTTGCAGAAATAATGATCTCTTTTAATTTTCTGTCGTATGTTTTTTCATTTGACAAGAATAGAATTCTCGCTAACTGCTGAGTAATAGTACTTGCACCTTGAACAACGTGTCCAGCTTGCAAATTAGCAACCATTGAACGGGCTAAACCAAATAAGTCATACCCATCATGTGAATAGAAATTCTTATCTTCGGTAGCAACTATCGCTTTTTGAAGATTTTCAGGAACTTCACTAATGTCAACATTTTCAAATCTATATGCAGTAAAAGTTTTTATAATCTCGCCATCTGCAGAATATATTTTAGTAATAATATTAGGCTTAAATCCCTCCAGATTAGCGATAGGAGGTAATGAAGCCAAATACACCTTTAAGATAACCACTGAAGCTAGGCAAAAAGCTAACACCATTATGATAAACATTTTTATAGGGTTATTTTTTTTAGGATTTTTAAATTTTCTGGGCATGTCAAAATCTGTCATAATATAATATACCTAATCTAATAATTGCAAAGATATTTTAGCAGATAATATAATTATTTCAAATGATCATCGATATTATAAAAAGTTTATACTACGAAGCTATTTCATACTTAGTTCCTGAACGCAGTGAGTATGAGATCACAGGGGCGTGCAAGCAATGCGGTAAATGCTGTAATTACATGTATAGTTTTGATACATATACAGAAAAAGAATTTGAATTAATGCAGAAAATTTTTCCTGCTTACAAAAGATTTTATATAAAGGGTAAAGACGAGCATGATAATTTTATTTTTGCCTGCAAGTATGTTCAAGAAAATGGTCAATGTAGCGTTTATAAAAACAGATTGGCAATGTGTAGAAGATATCCTGTTCCTAAAATAAAATACCCTGCATCTATGCATGAAGGCTGCGGTTTTATAATTCAAAAAAAGACTTTTAAAGACTATTTAAAATAGAATTGTTAACATATTAAGAAAAGGTGCAAATATAGGTTAACACAATATACCATTCGTAAATTTTGTACTAAAATGGACGTATGGAAAGCAAAATAAAAATACTAATAATTCAAAATAATGCAATACTTGCAGACAAAAAAGCAAATTTTGATAAGGTTACAAAGCTATTAGAACCTTACCACAAGTCGACTCCTGACTTAATCATTTTACCTGAATTATGGAATGTAGGCTGGTACTGCAAATATTACCCCAAAGTAGCTGAAAACATAGAAAATTCTGAAACAATAAGTTTTTTAAAAAAAATAGCTAAAGATTTTAAATCAAATATATTGGGTGGCAGTTTTGTAAGAAAACATTCAAATGAAGAATTAAGAAATACTTGTCCGGTAATAGACAGAAATGGCGAACTCATCGCCCATTACGACAAAATGCATCTTTACACTCACTTAGGGGCTGATGAGGGTAAATACGCAACTGTTGGAACAACTCCAGTTTTAGTAACGACTGATATTGGCAAAATAGGACTAACAATTTGTTATGACATAAGATTTCCAGAATTATTTCGAAAATACACTCTATCAGGGGCTGATATCATTGTTAATATGGCTGCTTGGCCTAAAACGCGAAAAAATCACTGGGTAACACTACAAAAAGCAAGAGCTATTGAAAACCAAACCTTTATGATTGCTGTATCTCAGACAGGATTAATTAAAGATGAAGAATATAACTTGGGACACTCAATGTTGATAGATCCATATGGTGAAATCATTAATTCGCTACAAGAAGAAGAAGCTGTTTTAGAGTGTGAAATAGATCTAAGAGAACAAATATCTCTAAGAGCTAAAATACCAACATTACTTGATATTCAAAATAACTATAATTTTATGGAGGAATAATGAAAAACATACTAAAAGCGTTGAGCATTTGTATTTTATCTCTGGCTCTTGTGTCTCCCGCTCTGGCAAAATCAGTTCTAAAAGAAAATAAATTTGATAAAATAATAAAATCAAATGAGATCAATAAAACAGCAACAATTGCTGTCTCAATAAGAGAAGCAAAATCAGGAAAAGTTATTTACGAAAATGAACAGGATAAATTACTTAATCCAGCATCAACGCTTAAATTAATATCTTCAGTCGCAGCAATCGACACCCTAGGAAAAGATTACTGCTTCAAAACTCAATTACTTATTGATAAAGATAGTAACGTCTATATAAAATTGGGAGCAGACCCTTTATTAACGTCTAATGACTTAAAAGTCCTTATAAAGAGTTTAAGAAACAAGCAATACAAAAGTGTAAATAATGTCTACATAGATGATAGTATCTTTGACAATGTAGACTGGGGTACAGGTTGGATGTGGGATGATAATACAAATCCATATATGACAAAATTTAGTGCCTATAACTTGGACAATAATGTCTTAAAAATAAATGTAACAAAGAACACCCAAGGAGAAGGAACTAACGTTCAACCATTAAACCTTTATCCTATGGCAATAATAAACAAGGTAGTTCATGGTTCATCATCAAATATAAGTGTTAACAGATATGACTGGCAGTCTCCAGACATAATAGAACTTACAGGAACCGTGAATTCTCCGATAATTGCCTCTGTACCAATCAACAATATGAGAAGATATTTTTCATATCAAATAGAAGATTTTTTAAATAGAAACAATATCAAATATAACAATCAAAACTTCACTAGCAAAATCACCCCGGCTAATGCTTTATTGATTGGAGAAACTACTCATGAAATAACAGCAGCACTCCCATTAATTCTAAAACAAAGCGACAACAGAACAGCTGAAACAATTGCAAAATTAGCTGCTGCAAAAGCAAATAATTCCACGGCAACAAATGAACTTACAAAAAAATTATTAGTTGATTTTTATACAAAAAAACAAGTACCAACTGATAAAATTGTATTTGCTGATGCCAGCGGTGTTTCTCGCAATAACCTCATTTCTACAGACTGGATAAGCTTTGCATTACATAAATTGTATTGCGCAAATTACTTTGATGCATTGCAAGATTATATGGCGCAACCAGGAGAAGGAACTTTAAACAATCGTCTACTTGATCAAAGAGGCAATGTATGGCTAAAAACAGGCTCCATATCCAATGCAAGTGGGATATCTGGTTTTGTTAAATCACAATCAGGAAATTTCTATACAATATCTATATTGGTCCAAAACTTTATACAACCTCAATCAGAAGCTAAAAAGTTAGAAGATGAGATAATAAAAGCAGTATACGACCTATAAGGATTAAGTATCGTAGGTAATGGATTCACTTTTTATAAAATATATAATTCTAAAGTTAGATTAGGAGGTGACGCGCAATGACTGAATTAATGCAAATATACAAATGCGAAATCTGTGGCAACATAATAGAAGTAATTCACGCCGGAGCAGGAGAATTGGTTTGCTGTGGTCAAGCTATGACATTATTAACCGAGCAAGATACTGAAACAATGCAAGAAAAACACAAACCTGTTGTTGTTTTTGAAGGAGAAACTAAAACAATAAGAGTAGGTTCTATTCCTCACCCTATGGAAGAAGAACACTACATTATGTTCATTGAGGCTATCTCTCCAGATAAGAAATATTTAAAGCGTAAATACTTAAAACCACATGAAGCTCCAGAGCTTGAACTAAAATGCAAATGTGAACAAATTATAGCAAGAGAGCTATGTAATCTTCACGGGTTATGGAGCTCAACATCTGACGAAAAATAAAATTCATTAACTAAAATATAGAAAGAATAGCTGTTTAACCTGCTATTCTTTTTATATTTTTGGCCTCTAAATCTTTATTTAACCTGTAAAAAAATGCTTTATATGTTGACTCGTCTCTTATTTGTATCGTTTTTAGTCGATTTTGTTTACCTATAAACAACCCGTCTCTTTTACCAACCATTATTTCTGAGATATTTGCTCTAACTATAGTTTCTTTGCCAACTGTATTTATATTAACCGCAGTAAGTGTATCTAAATCTTTATCCTTAAATTCAAGCTTAATCAACAAATAATCACCGACTAGAGAATATGAAGTAATACCATACGTAATAACAGCTCTAACCACATCCCAGACTATTTTCATTGAATAAAAAGCAAGTAATGGCTTGCTAACATCTCTCACCTTTTTGTTTTTATGTGCAGTAACATACACAAATTCATCACTTTGATAATCCAATATATACTCCCTGGCTTTCAGTGATTCAATTATTGAATCCATAACCAACTTAGTATCTGTAGTTGCATACTTTACTGTTTGATATGATCTAATTTGTTCCCTGGTTTCTAGAACTTTTTCTTTTGAATAACAAGATAAAGGTAAAAGAAAAAAGCTGCTAGCCACTATAATAAAAACTGCTAATTTTTCGCGTAAAATAAATAATTTCAACTATAACAACTCCACCGGTTTTTCAAGCTCTTTTCCTAAATCGGAATAAAATTTTGAATAAAAAGCTTGATCTGTTATATCTCTAACTCTAATTCCCACATCATACATATTTAATATTTTTTTCCTAAAAGTTGTTCTAATTACTGTCGAATTCTTACCTGCTGACGAAACATTAACATTAACTTCCGTTCTTGAAATAGAATATCTTTTGATACCAGTCATTAATTTTGAACAACCAAATTCTTGTTTTATATTTATATATTCATCACGAGTATCATATTCTCTTCCAGCTATGATTATGCCGGCTTTAGAATCAATACTCTCAATAAAAAAAGACTCATCTTGAAGAACATTAAGTGCTGACTTAATGATTTTATTGGGAGACATATTAGAGTATATTCGTGTCTGAACCTCTCTTGGATCATTATTTGACTGCGAAACAGCTGCTTTATCAGCAGCATATACGCACTGAAAAAAAGCAAATGAACACAAACATATAACTAGCAAGAATTTTATCTTGTTTACTACCTTCTTACACATACTTACCTATAAATTTATAATCTTCACTATACAATTATAAAATGGGCTACAACATAAAGCAAATAAGATTTACAACAAAAGTGATAGTTATTATTGTATTAACTCAATCTTATTGCTATAATAAACGTAAACTTAGGTTAGTATTGGTAGAAAAATATGGACATCTCAAACGAACAATTGTCTAAATTGCTTGAATTAGCAGGTAGATCAAGTATTGAAAATATTTCTTTGGTGACCTCTAGAGATATTACAAAAGCATTGATTGAAATAGAGCGAAAACTTAACTTCTTTGATACAAATATAAACTTTAACCCTAACACAAACACAAAAAATGCATTAATAGTAGATGACCTAGAGCTCTCTATCTATCAGCTTAACCAACTTTTAAAGAAGATAGGAATAACTCCTTCAGTAGCAAGAAATAAAGACGAAGCACTTGCTGAAATTATGAAAAAGTCTTTCGATTATGTTTTCATTGATTTGTTTTTACCCGACTCTCAGGATGGTATAAACCTAATCAAGGAAGCAGTTAAACTAAGAGACTCACATAAGAAAAACTTCAGAATTCTTGTTATGTCAGGAACTGACGACAAATCTTTAATAGACACATGTTATAAAATAGGGATAGATGGTTATATTCCAAAAAACGAGATGTGGCATACTGATATATTAAAATACATAAATACAACCGCACACCGAGAGAATCTTGATTTTAGCAAATATACCATCAATAGTGATATTGTATCTTTTGCCGTAAAAAGGTTTAACAGCAAAAAAATATTTGATGAACTGTTAACAGAAATTCATTCTTCCACACTGGAGGGTCAAAAAAATATAATACTAAATCTGGACAACATAAGTGTATTTGATGCAGACAATGCCTATGTGTTTGCAGAAATTTTTAAGGTATGTGCCGCAGCAAAAGGGGTTTTTGCAATAGTGAAACCTTCAGAAAAAATTAAAGAAGCTCTTTCTTTTGCATATTTAGACGGAATTATACCCTCATTCTCATCTGTAGAAACAGCAGTAGACCATATTACACATAACACTGCTAACTAAGCTTATTCAAACATTTCTACTCTTTTTTGGTGCCTCCCGGCTTCAAACTCTGTTGTCAACCAGGCTCTACAGATATCTTTAGCTAACTCTTCACCAACAATTCTTTCGCCAAAACAAAGAATATTTGCATTATTGTGGGCTCTGGAGTATCTGGCAGAACAAGTATCAGAACAAGCTATAGCTCTTATTCCCTTTATTTTATTTGCAGCAATTGACATTCCCAAACCAGTACCACAAATTAGAATACCAAGATCAGCTTCACTATTTAATATAGACTTTGAAACATCTTTTGCAATTAATGGGTAATCAATTGATTTAGGAGAAAATGTACCAAAATCTTTAACTACATATCCTGACTCTTCCAAGAAGAGAACAATTTTAGATTTTAGTTGATAACCACCATGATCTGCACCAATTGCGATTACTTTTTCTTTCATTTTTATTTCCTCAAATAAACATTATGGCAAAATTCATATCGATTTCAGCATATTTATTGTAACAAAATTTAAAACAATAAGCAAAAATAGGCATTATATTTGGAAAAAATTTGTTTATTACATTAGTTAGATAATAAAGAGTGTTTATCTATGGACAATTATAATGTTGCTCAACCAACAATAAGGCCACAACAACCACAAGCTGTTCAACAACAAACAACCAATGGTGTAACTTCGACTGCACAGACTCAACCAGCAAGTGCGCAACAGGGCTCACCCACAGCTGCAGGTGTTAATATTATTATTCAAAATCCAACAGTGAATCCTGCTCCAAGTATGCCTTGTTACCCATCAAATTACTATACACAATCACCAATTTATAATGTTGCGCCTCCAAATGCTTATCAACAGCAACCCCAAGCTGCTGCACCAGTAAGCCAAGAACCAGTTGCTCAAACACCTATAAAAAAGGAAGAGCCAGAGGAAAAGAAAACGCAAAAAACAAAAGATGTAGTAAAACTAACAGATGACTATATTAAATCGCTTGAAGGCCAGTTAAGAAGCCAAAATAGAAGAGACAGGCAGTTTGGTGCAAAAGAATTAATAAAACGATTCCAAGAGGATGACTCAAGGAAAAATGATGCTGCGTTGAACAGTTTACTTAACCTAACACTACAAGATCCTTACAGTGAAATAAGAATGACAGGCATTTCAGCACTTACAAGTGGAATTGCTCAAGGCGATAATAATACAGTGAAAATTCTACAAAACATGCAAAAAAGTGACGGAACTTACGGAGAAGATGCATTAAATGCAAATGAAGCTCTGTTAAAAATGTCTGAGGAAAAAGTAAAAATACCTGATAATTCACCAGAGAAGCCAACAAAATCTGAAAGCAAAGAAGAAAAATAGCAGGAAGAAAAGATGAATAAGTATACAATAATGTCAAAAGCTATTGGAGCTGCTGCAGCAGGAATAATCCTTGTTGACTCATTTGATGATGCAAAACAAGCATCGAGAAGAGAACAGGTAAGAATAACAGCAAACTCACTTCCTGATGCTTACGTAAATTCAAATAGGTTAAATAGCCAGAGCAGAATTGGAAATGACTTAAAAAAGAGCTTTTTTGACTGGAGATTGGGAAATGGGATTCCCGAATTTTTTGCAGGAATAGGCGGATTCTTCAAAGGAGGAGTAGAGCACCTAACACAAAGTATAATTCCTGTAGGATTAGCAGCTGGAGCATTAATGTTCAAGAAAGCAGGTAGATTCTGTGCAGCCGGTCTGGCTTTAATGGGGGTAAAATTCCTTGTAAATGACGTAATGGGCGTGGGAAAACCAAAACCGCTGAAAGATGACTTTTAAATAGTAAAAAAGCTTGCTAAATGCAAGCTTTTTTATTGATAGAATGAGTATATTTATTTCTCTTTAATTGTAGATGTAACCAGTGACGCCAAGATCAAAGCTACCGCACCAACTAAGAAAGCGTATTCCCAATGGTAATTTACACTTGATCCAACATTAAATGAACATTTATTTATAAACCAAGCCAAAAGTGTGCAAACTAAAACTTGAGGACCAGCAATAAATATGTTAAAAATCCCCATCACAGAGC
>JAEYQN010000150.1 GCA_023409995.1 Cyanobacteria bacterium OH_CBB_238
TACATAATGCCATATCGCATCACTTGTTTTACTCTTCTTTGATACCACAGGTAACACTGCTGCTAATATCAGACTCACTATCATTAACGTTATCAACGCTTCTGCTATTGAAAATCCTTTTTCTTCTCTATACATATTTCTCTTTCACATATTCACTATTTAGCCACTTTTACCACACTCTTATTGCTTAATTTGCAAAAATGACTCCATGACTATGTTTCGCATGATACACAAGCCGTAAAGTCATGTAAATATAGTATTTACGCCATAACACACATGATTATCCCATGTGCCAGTAGCAACACAACAAATCAATACCCAAATCGCCGTATCCCATGTGCTGTCATGGATTCCATGGTTCAAAACCCCAAAAACATGATGAACACATGCGTGCGCATGTATTCACTTCTGAATACTATTATCTCTATTAGCTCACAGCCCATTATATTTATTCAAAATATCATAATATTTCTTAAGATGGAAATTTTTGTAAGCTTATTTTTTTCTGATCTCAAACTAAAGTATAAAGTTTTGTAAAGAACGTCAAAGTTTCAATTCACATGTGCCGATAAGTTTAAAGTGAGGTTAATAAAAATATGATCTCAAGCCTGTAAGAGCCTAAGATACCGCAGGCAGAACGATGTTTAAAAGAGAAAATAATAGGAAGACACATGAAAGAAGAAAAATTAGAACAAGGGATATCTCTGTTTTCGCGTAGTACTGAATTATTGGATTCAGACCCTTTAGAAGAAATTTTTGCTTTAAATTTGGGTGATTTTTTATCTGAACATTTGATCTCTGATGATTTGGCAGAAAAAATCAGTCATAGTTCGGTAAATAAAATAGATGGTTTAAAAAACCAGCTAAAAGAACTTATTTCAATATATTCTATCGACAACACTTTAAAGGTTCTTGGTTTTGATAATAAAGAAGATTATGTAATTTATAATTCTATAGCCAAAACAATAAAACAAATGCTTGAAATAGATGCTTGTCATGTTTTCTTGGCAAAAGAAAATGCAAAAGGCTTGGAGCAAACTAATAATGACCTTGTTTTAGTTGGTTCTTCACTAAAGTTTGCGGATGATGTCTATTCATACAATATTGGATATAACCTGGCTGAAAAAAGTTTCGTTTCTCTTGCTTATAATTCACAAAAAAGCGTGCATGCTTCTAATTGCTCTGAAAGTGACTTGTTTAGACCTGTAGAAAAACTGAATGAAAAAAACGTATCATACTATGTTGCTGTTCCTATGCACAATAATCTTGAAACGGTCGGAGTTATAGTTTTACAAAATTATTCTGACAAAAAATTATCTCAGGAATTTATGGAATTAATAGAAGTAACTTCTAAGTTGTTTGCTACATCTATGTCACTGCAAAAGCTTACAGATGAAACCTCTGCATTGATAGCAAATGAAGATGTTACTATGTTGCAATTGCAACATATAAGGGCGGAGTTAACTGCTGTGATTGGTGATCTTGGAGATGAACAGCAGTCTTTTGTTGAAAATCTTGCTAGAGCAGTTGATTCAAAGAGTAATTTTAAAATTAATCACTCTAGAGATGTCGCATCACTTGCGAAAGAATTGTGTTCTTTCCTTGAGCTTAATGAAAAAACAAAGGATTTAATATACTATGCAGCCTTATTAAGAAACATTGGAAAAATCACATTGCCTGAAGAAATTTTTAATAAGAAAGAGAAACTTTCAGTGGATGATTGGGAAAAATTACAAAATCACCCTAACGTTGGTGTAAACCTTCTTATGAGCATAAATTTCTTGTCAGAAGTTATACCTTATATTCATTATCATAAGGAACGATGGGATGGAAAAGGAGAACCTGAAGGTTTGAGTGGTTATAGCATTCCATTGGGTTCAAGAATTGTCGCAATCGCGGATGCTTTTTGTGCTCTTATTGCTAAGCGTTCTTACCGAGATGCAATTGAACAAGATAAGGCTTTAGAAATTATAAAACAGGAATCAAAAATAAAGTGGGATCCTATATTAGTGGATGCACTGCTAAATATTAAACAAGTATAGTACAATAAGAGCAACTCAATTGAGTTGCTCTAAGCTATATTATTCAGAGAGAAGAGTGAGTTTATGAAGAAAAATATTATATTATACAAGTTTGTGTTGATATTACTCTTAATTGTTTTTACTACGTTTTCAACTTCTTTAACAGTTATTGCAGCTGGTGTTTCAAAAAAATCAGCAAAAGCTGATGTTGAAGTTGAGTATGAAACAAAAGACGGCTTTATATTACACTC
Organism: Cyanobacteria bacterium OH_CBB_238; assembly: GCA_023409995.1. Classification (GTDB taxonomy): domain Bacteria; phylum Cyanobacteriota; class Vampirovibrionia; order Gastranaerophilales; family Gastranaerophilaceae; genus JAEYQN01. The sequence continues at coordinate 2,273 of JAEYQN010000150.1, forward strand.
TACTCTTGGTTTTCCAAAAGATAAGAGGGCTAAATATCCACTAGTAATCCTTTTGCATTCTATTGGATATTCCAGTAAATATTGGATGGACTTACCTTTGGATTTTAAAAAAGCAGGTTTTGCTGTATTGGCTATAGATTTTAGAGGACATGGTTCAAGCATATATGATGCAAATTTTAGAAAGAAAAATTGGCTGTATATGTCTAATAAAAGTTTTTTAAAATATCCTTCGGATGTAAATGGCTATATTGATTATATTGGAGAAAATTATAAAAATATTTCAACAAGTCATATTGTTCTTGTTGGTGCTGATATTGGTGCCAATACTGCTATACTTGCTGCAGACAAAATGAAAATTAAGCCAAAGGCAATGGTTTTAATTTCTCCAACTGCTAAATTTAAAGATCTATACACCCCCATTGCTCTTGCAAATCTGGTTTCAACACCAGCTTTTACACTGGTAAGCTCAAAGGATAGATATTCAACTGCCCAAGCCAATTATTTAAAGCGTTTTGCACAAAATGAATTTACAATAAAATCGTATCCAAACGGCGGTGCCGGGATGCTTATGCTTAAGGTAAATTCTGGAATGAGTGTAGATATAGTTAACTGGGTTGTTAAGCACTTTAATACGGCCGCTCAAAAATAATTTCTATTAAAATCTCATCTATTATGAGGATTTGAAATAAGTAACATCTATATATACTAAACAAATAGATTAGCATATGGTGATGGGGATAAATGGGTAGAGCGAGTAGTAAAAAAATAAAAGAAAATTTTCAACAACCAGATTTGAAGGTAGTTGAGAAACCGAAGGTCGTTACAAAACCTTATAGTGATATAGATTTAAATAATTGGAAAGAGTATTCGCATATCAAGACGGATACTTGGTGGGAATTTTCATCGAGAGATCGCTCAAATGGACATTCTAACGAGTATCATGGTAATTATATTCCACAGATTGCTCAGCAACTATATGAACGCTTTACAAAGAAAAATGATATTGTCTTAGACTTGTTTTTGGGTTCTGGTACTTCTGCACTTGAGGCAGCAAATATGGGAAGACGTTGTATTGGTGTTGAACTAAAGCCGGAGTTAGCTGAACATGTAAGTGAAAAGTTTTCAGCAAAAGAATTGGTTACTGACGTAAATATAATATGTGCTGACAGTGCTTCACCATTGGCAAAGGAAAAAGTTGAAGCTAGGCTTGAGATTATGGGCAAAGAAAAAGCTCAGTTTTTAGTTTTACATCCGCCTTATGATGATATTATTAAGTTTTCAGATAAAAAAGAAGACTTATCAAATTGTTCTTCTACTGAAGAGTTTTATGATTTATTTGCGAAAGTTGCGAAGAATGGATATGATCTGCTTGAAAAAGGACGCTTCGCGGCCCTTATAATTGGAGATAAATATGCTGATTCGCAAATTTATCCATTGGGCGCAGATTGTGCAAGAAAAATGAATGAGCTAGGTTTCATAACTAAAGCTATAATTGTGAAAAATATAGAAGGCAATGAAAAAGCAAAAGGCAAAACTGCTAATTTGTGGAGATATAGAGCATTATATGGCGGTTTTTTTATCTTTAAGCATGAGTATATATATATATTTCAAAAAGCTTAATTGAACAATACTGAAATTTTGACAATAGAGAACCTTATGGTTCTCTATTTATATTCTTAAATATTCTTTACAAAAAAATATGGACATTTGTTTGTTTTTGTACGATAGTATTGAGGTTACATATAAATCGAAAAGAGTTTCAAATGAATCAACAAAATTACGTAGACCAACAGCTAGAATGTGCTGATTGTGGTCAAGTGTTCACCTTCTCCGCTGAAGATCAAGAATTTTATGCACAAAAAGGATATTCAACACCAAAAAGATGTTCTGGTTGTAGAGCAGCAAGAAAAGCATCATCTTCTAATTCATCTAGAAGAAACAATTTCAGAGGAGAAAGACCTCAATACAAAGTAACTTGTAGTGCTTGTGGATGCGAGACAACAGTTCCTTTCGAACCAAGAGGAGATAAACCCGTTTATTGTTCTGATTGCTACAGAAGATAGTCAGCGAGGTTCTTGTGGCTAAAAATAATCAAAAAAAAGAAAAAGCAGAACGTAATAAACTTAATGCTAATAAATACAAAAAACGAACAAGTAAATTTGGTAGAAGCAGATAGTTTTATTAAAAGTAAAAAAGCCTAGGTATTTATACCTAGGCTTTTTAGTTAGTTAAGCTTATTATATTATTTTAGGTCTTTGTATGATTTTTTAAATTTGTCTTCATAAGTTGTGTGCAATAATTCATGGGCTTTATGTGACCCTGGTTTATTGAACACTTCTTCATAAAGTTTTTTAATTGCTGGATTTTCATGAGACTTTCTTATTTCAGAACTTGCATCATCAAAATACAAACCTTTTGCTCTCATTTCTTTAATGCTGGAATCATTACAACTTTGCGGTTGTCCTCCTCCATTTATGCATCCGCCAGGGCACGCCATAACTTCTAGAAGTTGATAATCTGCTTTGCCTTCTTTTATTTCATTTATGCATTTTTCTGCTTCATTCAACGTGCTTACAACTTTCACTTTTATCTTTTGACCGTTTAGATCAACTTCAACTGATTTTGACTTATCCATGCCTCTTACTTTCTTTATGTCAACATCTTTTAATGTGTTTCCGGTAGCTAATTCATAAGCTGTTCTGAGAGCTGCTTCTGCCACCCCTCCTGAGGCTCCAAAAATCGTACCCGCTCCTGAAAATTGGCCGAATGGTGTATCTAATTCTTCAGGCTTTAATTTAGTGATGTCTATGCCTGCAGATTTGATCATTCTGCCCAATTCTTGAGTTGTGAGAATGTAGTCAATATCATATTTGCCATTTATTGTAAGCTGAGGACGTTTTGCTTCGACTTTTTTTGCCGTGCAAGGCATTATAGATACACTTACCAGATTTTCTTTTGTAAAACCTTCAAAGTTTTTTGGAACCATTTCTCTGATAACTGATGCAAGCATTCCTTGAGGTGACTTGCAAGAAGATAGATGAGATATCATTTCCGGGTGTGATTGTTCTATGTATTTAACCCAGGCCTGGCAGCAGGATGTGAATAACGGCAAGTCTTTATTTTCTTTAAGTCGTTCTAAAAACTCTGTTCCTTCTTCCATTATAGTTAAGTCAGCAGAAAAATTTGTATCAAAGACAAGATCAAATCCAATAGCTCTTAATGCCGCAGCAATTAACTTTATGGAATTTTCACCAGGCTTAAGTCCAAACATTTCCCCTAGGGCAACCCTTACAGAAGGTGCTATTTGAACGACTACTTTCTTGCTTGGGTCAACAATTTCTTTCCATACTTTATCAATATCGGATTTTATTGTTAATGCGCCAGTTGGGCAAACAGCAGCACATTGTCCGCAATATACACAATCGACTTCTCCCATATTTTTGCCAGCCATGGGTTGCACGGTTGTTTTGTAGCCTCTATTTGCAAACCCTAAGACGCTATGCCCCTGGTGTTCGGTGCAGGCTCTGACACATGCTCCACAAAGAATACACTTGTTGGGATCTCTTACTATTGAGGGGTTAGAATCATCAATAGGTAAAAATTCTTCTTTTTGTTTTTGTGCGTATTTTATATTTCTTATTCCATATTCTTCAGAATATTTTTGTAGTTCGCAAGTTCCTGATTTTTCGCATGTAGTACATTCTCTATCATGATTTGCTAGTATAAGTTCGAGCACGGTTTTTCTTATTCTTCTTGTTCTTGCGGTATTTGTTTCTATTTTTAAACCTGGTTCGGGTGGCATTGTACATGAAGATTGGATTCCTCGTCCTTCAATTTCTACTACGCACATCCTGCAAGCTCCAAATGGTGTTAAGTCTGGTCGGTAGCAAAAAGTTGGTACATTTATGCCATTTTTTCTCATTACTTCAAGGAGATTAGGTTCATTTGTATATTCAATTTCTTTTCCATTTATAAATACTGTGTTCATAATTTATTTTCCTTTACTCCTTAACTCTACATTTTGATTATCGCTTTGAAAGGGCAAGAATTTAAGCAAGCTCCGCATTTTATGCATTTTGCTTGATCAATTTTGTATGGTGATTTTAGTTCACCTTCAATTGCCCCAACGGGACATATTCTTGAGCATTTAGAACATCCTTTGCATAGCCCTTCATCAATAACGATTGTTTTCATTGCGCTGCAGACTCCTGCAGGGCATTTCTTATCTTGAATATGAGCTAAATATTCATCTTTAAAGTATTTTAAGGTTGATAAAATTGGGTTTGGTGCAGTTTTTCCTAGTCCGCATAAAGAGCCATCTTTAACCGCTAGTGCAAGTTCTTCAATTATTTCAATATCTTCCATTTCGCCGTGTCCCTTTACTATTTTTTCAAGGATTTTTAGCATGTTTTTAGTACCTTCTCTGCAGGGTACGCATTTGCCGCATGATTCATTTCGGGTGAAATTCATGAAGAATCTAGCAACTTCTACAATGCAAGTATCTTCGTTCATAACGACAAGACCTCCGGAACCAACCATTGCTCCTGCTGCAATAAGTGAATCATAATCCATTGGTAAATCGAGATGTTCTTCAGTTAGGCATCCTCCTGATGGGCCACCAATTTGAACTGCTTTAAATTTTTTGCCGTTTCTTATTCCGCCACCAATATCGAATACAATCTCTCGCAACGTTGTTCCCATTGGAACTTCAATCAACCCAGTATTGTTGACTTCTCCGGTTAAAGCAAACGTTTTGGTCCCTTTGGATTTTTCTGTTCCTAAAGAGCTAAACCAATCTGCCCCTTTTCTTATGATTACTGGGATGTTTGCTAATGTTTCTACATTGTTTATAAGGGTTGGTTTGCCAAAAAGTCCTTTATTTGCAGGGAATGGTGGTTTTGGTCTTGGCATTCCTCTTTCACCCTCAATTGAAGCTATTAATGCTGTTTCTTCGCCACAAACAAATGCTCCCGCGCCTTCTTTTATATGTATAGTAAAGCTAAATTCGCTACCCATTATGTTTTTGCCTAGTAAATTTGCTTCTTCAGCTTTTTTTATTGCTATTCTAAGTCGTTTTATAGCTAAAGGGTATTCTGCTCTTACGTATATGTATGCTTCATCTGCGCCAATAGCAAAACCTGCAATTGCCATTCCTTCCAAAAGTTTATGAGGGTCTCCCTCCATAATACTTCTATCCATGAATGCACCTGGGTCACCTTCATCTCCATTGCATACAACGTATTTTTTTTCACTTTGAGCCGCTGCAGTGAATCTCCATTTTTTTCCTGTTGGGAATCCCCCGCCACCTCTTCCTCTCAAGCCTGATTTTTCTATTTCATTTATTACTGAGTCAGCATCATTTTCTTTTAAAACATTTGCTAAAGCTTCATATCCACCGACTGAAATTGCTTCTTCTAGACTTTCAGCATTTATGTGGCCACAATTTTCAAGAGTTGTCCTTGTCTGTTTTGAATAAAAATTTATATCTTCACTTTTATAGATGTGTTGTCCTGTTTTTGGGTCTGAGTACAGAAGTCGTTCTACGGGTTTACCGTCCTGAATATGACTATTGATAATTTCTTCAACATCTGCTGCTTTTACTTTTACATATGTTACGTCAAGATCTGGAATGAGTACCAAAACACCCTGTTCACAAAAGCCATGGCAGCCGGTCGGTACTATTGTGATTTTGTCATGATCTGTGAGAATTGATACATTTGCACCTAATTCTTCAAAATTTTTGATTACATCCATTGAGCCATTTGCAACACAGCCAGTTCCTGCACAAACAAGAACCCTGAGTCCTTGAGCTTTTACTGCATTTATAGCCTTTTTCTGTTCTTCATTGATATCTATGTTAAGAGTATTTAGCATGTTAGACCTCTTTTTCTTCTTTAATGATGGTGTCCAAAACAACTTTGATTGCATCTGCTGTCATTTGTGGGTATACTTTTTCGTTTATTACAACAACTGGGGCGAGTCCGCAAGCTCCCAGGCAGCTTACCGTTTCGCAAGAAAATAATCCATTGTCTGTTGTCAGTTTACCTTCGTTTAGATCAAGTTTTGCTCTAATGGCGTTTAATACAGGCATTGAACCTCGTACGTGGCATGCTGTTCCATCGCAAACTTTTACTTCGTATTTTCCTTTTGGGTCTAAACTAAATTGTGCATAAAAGGTTGCAACGCCATATACGGTTGCTGGGGAAAGTCCTTCTATTTTAGTGCCAATGTATGTCAGTACATCAAGAGGTAGATATCTGTACACCTCCTGAATTTTTTGAAGAATTGCAATTAGGTTAGATTTTTTTGCAGAAAAAGAATTGATCACTTCATCGATTTTTTTGTAATCGATTTTCGTCTGACTCTCGCTTGTCATGGTGTTCTCCTTTATAAAGTATGCAGTTTTTATTCGGACGTTAATTTCGGAACGATTTGCGTGAAAAAAATCACTATTTATTATTATTATCCTATTTTATAAAATAAAATCAAGGAGTATTACAAAATTATTTTATTGGTATGTATCTGAATTGTTTGATAAAATGCTTTCAACAAATTTTGAGCTTAGTATGTTTAATTTTAATTCAGTAGCCCTATGTTTAAAATATTTGTACATTTCCTTTATATTTTGAGGAACAATTTGTTTATTATAGTCGGTTCTTAACATTTTAGAATAGTCTATATCCAGCTTTACATTTAAAATGCCAATGGTTTTACTTAGCAGTAGCCATTTTTCAAGCTCGTTTATGTTGTCATTTAAGTTGTCAACTATAATATATTTTGAGATTAATTCATTTCCATTTGACCTTGAGTATTTTATATATTTTTTTATGTTTTTTACAACTTCATTAAATTTATCAACCCGTTTTATTTTTTTATATGTTTCTCTACATCCGCAATCTAGAGATATTGTAATATTTGTACTCTCACATTCTTTTAGAGATCTCTCTATTGCTTTAACATATTTTATTCCTGATGTCATGAAACTATTTTCTTTGATTCTGAATTTATAAAGTAAATTCATTACGGATTCATATTCATCAAGAACACCGCAATCACCGCCCATCGTTATTACTTCAATGTCATTTCCAATCATGTCATTCTTTATTAATTCTTTGATTATGGGTAATAGCTTATAGTGTTCACTTCTTTTTTGCCATTTTGTTATCCGCCCTTTAGTTAGATATAAATTTACACAGTACTTACATCCACAGTTGCAGTGAGACCAATGGTTAATTGAAATGCGCTTGATCTTTTCGTTATCTTCCCAGTCTTTTTCTTCTAGATCATAACAGGGTCTGCAATTGTCAGGAATATTACCATGTTTGCAGTTTTCAACCATCTCTTTGCGTTCTTTTTTTATTCTTGCCCAATCGATTTTTTCTCCTTGATAATTATCCAAGAATACATGTCCAGTGTACATGGAGCAACAAATCCTTATCTGATCATAGAAAAAATGGATTTCGTTTTGGATGCTTTTGCAAGAGATATATTTCATTTTGCCCCTAAAATTTCTTATATTTGAAATTTACCATCTTTAGTGAATATATTCAATTATGTATCTGTATGAGGATTTAGTTAATGGCTAATTTAATTGCTTCAATCATGCTGTTTTCTTTTGCACAAAGTTGTCCAGCAATGTCGAATGCGGTTCCATGCGCTGGTGAGGTTCTGAGTTTGTCTAACCCTATTGTTGTATTTACAGTTAAATCTAATCCCAGAAGTTTTACTGGTATTAAACCTTGATCATGATAGCTTGCAACATAACAGTCGTATTGAGGTTGGTTAACTTCTTTTGATAGCTTATAGAATAAGCCATCTGAAGGAAACGGACCTTTTATATTTATTCCTTTTTGTTTTAATAAATTTATAGCAGGGATGTATGCTTTTTGCTCTTCCAAGCCAAAGAGTCCTTGTTCACCAGCATGAGGATTAAGAGAACACAATGCTATTTTAGGGTTTTTGATTTTGAATTTTGTCTGTAATTCTTTGTGTAATCGCTCAATTTTTTCAACAAGAAAGTCTTTTGTGATTGTAGCTGGAACATCTTTTAGCGCTATATGTCTTGTTAGTAATAAAATCCTTATTTTATTCATTACAAATAACATTTCTGCTTTTTGGCCATCTCTTTTTGTATATTTCTCTATTATTTCTGTTTGACCGCTATAGTGATGACCCGCTAAATTCAATGAGTGTTTTGATATTGGCCCTGTTACTATTGCTTGAATTTTATTTGTGTTCGCTAACTCGCATGCTCTTTTTAGTGCATTAAAAACAAAATCCCCTGATTCTTTTGTTTCATGAGATATCCTAATATCTTCTATTTTGTATGGAATTTCTTCAATATGGTATTCTTTTTCAAGGGCTAATGAATAATTATCCTTATAAAAATCAAAAATAGTCTTATTTGCGATTAATATTATATTTTCTTCCGGTAAGTTCAGTTTGTTTAGTGCTTTTATGACTATTTCTGGAGAAATGCTGTTTGGGTCGCCAATTGTCAAAGCTATTTTATTCATTACTTACTCATGTTGCTCAAAATATTTTAGTACATCAATAATTGTATTTGGAGTTCCTAAATTTCCGGATTTAGTGACAATCCATTGTGCTTTATGGTCTATACAAAGAGGTATTGCCGGGGCTACTGCATCAATAAGTTGTATACTTTCACTATTTATAGCACGACAACATTTATAAGAGGTTTCTCCGCCAATGGTTATCAAAATTACGTCTCGCTCAGAAAGAATTCTTTGAGTAAGGTTTGCAAGATAATCACCAATCATTGTTGCTAGTTTTGTTTTTGTTAGTTCATGCTCAAACAAAATATGATGTAAGTCTTCCTTGTTTTCTATTAAGTTAGAGGAGTGAATTACTACTATATTTTCTTTTGATAAATTCCTTGTTGCTCTTTCTGCAATGTCTCTATTATCGTTGGAAAGTAAATCATCCAGTTTTATCTCTATAAAATAGGTATTTTCAATATCATCATCGTCTGCTAGTTTTTTTAGTTGCACTGCGGTTAGGTCTGTAGCACTACCTGATATAATTAGCTTTGGTAATTGAGGTATTGTTTTAGAAATATGTTGGTTCTTCATTTCTGGCAACCAAACATTTCCTAATGCTTGAGCAGCTCCTGCAGAACCGCAAGGCAAAATTCTAAAAGAACATTTTTCTGTTGCTAAGACTGCTTGTTCAATATCCACTGTTGACACTGCGTCAACAACAATTAATTTTTTTCCGGCCTTAATCAATTCATTTAATTTTACTAGTATAGGCCCTGCACCTTTCATCACAGTGTTGAGTTCTATGGTTGCTACTAAATTGTGCTGAGTTTCATCAAGCTGTTTTTTTAATATGGATGGAATATATGATTCATAAATTGGAGAATGGGGGTCTCTTGCTAATTCGGTTCTTTCAATGGGGATTCCTTTTAATAGTTGATATCCACCAATTGTTACTCTTCCTTCATTGGGGTAAGCTGGTATTATAACCGCTGCATCCCAGCCTAGAACTTCTAACATTACAAGTGTTTCAGGTGCTATATTTCCTCTAAATGTAGAGTCTATTTTATTATATATATGCTCAACATTAAAATTTTCAATCAGATTTTTTGTCGCAATTCTGACTTTTGATTTGGCTGTTTCTGCATCACAATTCCTACTTTCAGTAGAAACGGCCCAAGCCTGTGTGTGGGATATATTTGCAGGCACAGCCTCGTAATCCAGAATTATTTGAGTATTGCACCCTCTTAAATGAAACTGGAGTGCTGTGTCGTTTGCACCAGTTAAATCATCTGCGATAATTCCTATAGAGCTTGATATTAACATTATTTAACCTTAGTTGTCGTTTTTACCTAATAGTCTAAGGGTATTTGCTCTGATTAAAAATCTTTCTTTTTGTACTCCATCAGGACCGGTCCATTTACTTGCAGCTAATCTTCCATCAACTCCAACAAGACGTCCTTTTTTTACGTACTCTCCAGCTACTTCTGCAGCTTTGTCCCAAAGTTCAACATTGAACCAGTCAGTAACTTCAGATTTTGCTTTGGAATCCCATCTTGATATTGCCATAGAAAATGTTGTTTTCACTTTTCCAGACTCAAAATATTTCATTTCAGGATCTTGTCCTGCGCGTCCAACTAAAACGACTGAGTTCATTTTTCATCCCTTACTTATTTTTACCTATTGATTATATATGTAAAAATCTAAGTTTGCAACTTTGATAAGTTGCATGCTTTGTTTCTCTTATTACTCACATAGGCTTTTTGCTGGCTTAACAATGTGTTGATAATTTATTTTGTAATATGAGTGTAGGTGGATTTTACAAAATCGATTGCTTCATCTCGGTTAGAAACATCTCCATTTATTTGTGCTTCTTTTAATTCATTTATAACCTTGCCTAATAAAGGAGACGCATTTATGTTGAGGATCTCCATGATTTCTATACCATCAAGTAATTTTTCCAGTGGTTTTAAGTTTTCTCTTATCTGTATGTATTTATCCAATAGAGATGTAAGTCCATTTATGTTTTTTGAAACCATATCTTCGGTTACTTTTGGGCCAAGTGCTGAAAGTCTATCTGCAATTGCTATTATAATTACATCTATGACATTGTCTTCCATCTTTCTAAAAAATCTCATTTGAGCTTTTTCATTTTCTTCCTCATTGCAAACAACAGTTGATGGATATATATGGTATTTAATTAGCTTTTTAACATACTCTATTTGTTTTTTAGAAAATTTTAAAGATTTTAAAATTGGTACAACAATTTTGGAACCCACATCGTCATGTTTTATAAACCTATGTCTTCCTGTTTTATCTTCTATTGTCCAAGTTTCTGGTTTGCCAATGTCATGCAAAAATCCTGCAAGTTTAAGATAAGCTAATTGTTTTACTCCTCCAAGATGTTTTGAATTTAAGTGTTTTTTTACTGCATTATTAGTATTACTTATAAATAGTTGTATTTGTTTTACAGTTTCTATGCTGTGATTGAATAATGTTAAATGGTGGTGTGTATTTGGTGGTACTGTTTTTACATCTCTAATAATTGGTAATATCTGTTCTAATAAGTGGCATTCATCCATTTCTATTATGGCAATATCTGCAAATTCTCCTTCAAATAATTTTATTAACTCTACATTTATTCTTTCTCTGGCAGGATGAGTAATAAGTCCTGAATGTTTTTTTGTTTGTTGATATAGTGTGTTTTCAATTTCAAAACCAAATTTTGACTTGAACCTAAATATTCTTAGTAAGCGTAGGGGATCATCTACAATGTTTTGTTCAGAAATTCCTCTTATTATTTTATTTTTTAGATCTATTAATCCGCCAGTGGGATCGATAAACTCTTGTTTGTTAATATCATAAGCAATTGCATTTATTGTTAGATCTCTCCGAAAAAGGTCTTTTTCGAGAGAGTTTTCAATTGGTGAAGTTAAGTCAATATAGTTCTTTTTATCTTCTAAAACAATTCTATATATATTGTTCTCGCAGTCTAAAGGTATAAAATGCCCATTTATTGCGGTTGCTATATCTTTAGCAAGGTCTTCTATGTTGTGAGTTTCAATAATTATATCTCTATCAAAATTTTCTATACCTAAAATACTGTCTCTCACAAAACCGCCAACCAAATAAGCATTGTAGTCTTTTATATATTGCGAGATTAATTCTAGTATGGGGTCTTTTTTTATATTTTGTATAGGGTTATTCATTATCAAGTCCATATATTATATTTGCAATTGCAACTGTGGCAGCAGTATCCGCTCTATAAATAAGATTGCCTAAAGAGACCATCGGAATATTATGTTCTTTAAGTTCCCCAAATTCTTTTTCTGAAAATCCTCCCTCAGGACCAATTATCGCTAATATTGATTTCTTACTCAAATCGATTTTTGACTTTAAAAAGTTTTTCAAACTGGAGGTAGAATATTTTTCGACAAAAGCTACAACAATATCATACTCTTTTGAATTGAGCAGCTTTGTCAATGTTGTTGAAGATTTGATTTGTGGAATATCGGCTCTTTCGCATTGTTTTACTGATTCAATGGCTATTTTTTGCCATTTTGATATTTTTTCATTAATAATAGATTGTTTTACCGTGCAATTATCTGTTATCAATGGAATAATTGTTTTTATACCTAGCTCAGTTGCTTTCTGTATTGTGCTGAATTGAGCATCTGGCTTTAGTACGCTTTGTGCTAGATTTATATTGTGGTAGAGCTTTCTATTTGATTTATATTTTTCTATAACTTTAGTATGAATTTCGCTTTTTGATATGTCTTCAACATTAACTATGTATTGAATCTCGTTTTCATCAATTAATAGTAACTTTTCATCCTTTTTTATCCTTAGAGCTTTTACTATGTGGTTGTAAAGTTCTTTATCGATGATGCTTATTTGGTCTTTGTTTACTGTGTTTGAGGAAATTAAAAAATGAGGCATTTTGTTATATTTCTACTCTTTTTAGAGGATATTTCATACTTTAGTATAATACATCTAAGTTTCTTGTAGTGCAATTGTTTTGGAGTGTTTTTGCTTTTATTTTTGACAAAAGTCAAACTAAAGTATGAGACAAGTGTTTCGATAATGTGATTGTGATAAGAGAAGGAGAGAGAAAATGTCAATCACAGTTAATACAAATGTTGCTTCAATGATAGCACAAAACAACTTGTCTAGAACAAGTGATAAATTAAGTAATGTTTTACAACAATTATCAACAGGTTTAAGAATTAATAGCGCAAAAGATGATGCTGCAGGTCTTGCAATTGCAATTGGTATGAAAAACCAAATTAGTGGAAACGAGAGAGCTAAGCAAAATATTCAAGATGGATTAAATTTAATGACAACTGCTGAAGGTGGTATGGAAGTTATAGAAGATCACTTGGATAGAATTAGGGAATTATGTGTTCAGGCAGCCAACGAAATTTATAATACACAAAATAGAATATCAATATTAAATGAAATTAAACAAAGGGTTAGCGATATAGATGTCCAATCTCAAACTTCCAACTTCAATGGAATTCACCTTTTAAATGGAACTCAATCTTCTTTAAGGCTTCAATTTGGGGCCGGAACTTCTGCGGAATTGAATTCACTTGATATTGCAAGTGCTCTTCCAAATGTAAGAATAAGTGCAGGTGGCATAAACGTTCAGCTCAAGGTTACAACAAATTTGACCCCCGCGGCGGCAGCAGCAGGTTACATAACAGCTGCGGATTGGGATCCTGATTTAATTATGTCTTATATGGATAAATTAGATAGCGCGTTAGATACAATAACAGCTTCAAGATCAAAACTAGGTGCTTTTTCAAACAGGCTAGAAGCTAATTATAACAACCTTGTTACAACTAATGAAAACATTGAGCAATCAAGATCAAGAATAATGGATGTAGATGTTGCAGCAGCAAGTACTCAAATGACTAAATACCAAATTTTAGAACAAACAACCACTTCTGTTTTAATGCAGGCAAACCAAGTACCACAACTGGCTTTATCTTTATTAGGATCATAGTCTTAAATACGAAAAAGCAGTGTAAACTAAATCTCTCCGTGCCGATCTTTTATAAAGGTCGGCATCTCTCATTATTAATCCCTTTACTTTTTTTTATGAAATAATACGATATGAATATGGTGAATTTAGATACTAAAATAATAAAGCAAGCAGTTTATAGGCTATGCTATGACGCAAATACTCGCCTAAATTATAGGATATATGCAAGACTTTTATCAGCTTATCAGAATACTAATGACATAAATATAAAACTCTATCTTGCTGCAATACTTAAAAATGCAAAGTTGGCGAATAAAAATAAAAGACCTTTGTGTCAAGATACTGGGCAAGTTATTGTTTTTGTTTCTATTGGACAAGAAGTTTCTTTAAAAGGTGAATTGTTATCAAAAGTTATTAATGAAGCTGTTGCAGAATGTTATACTGATAATTTCTTCAGAAAATCGGTTGTTAAGGATGCCTTATTTGACCGAGATAACACAAAAGATAATACTCCAGTTATTATATATACTGATATTGTTGCTGGTGATGAAATGAAAATTGATGTATTGATAAAAGGTGCCGGTGCTGAGAATAAATCTAAAGCCCAAATGTTACTGCCTTCTTCTGACAAAGAGGATATAATAGCATTTATCGGTGATACTATTCTTGAATCCGGTTTAAGTTCTTGCCCTCCCCTATTCATTGGTGTTGGTATCGGAGGAACGTTAGATCAAGCCTGTGTTCTTTCTAAAAAGGCATTATTTATAGATCACAATGAGTCAAAAGAAAAAGAGCATTTTGCTAGTCGAATCCTAGAATATGTAACAAAAAAAGCACCCGATGGTTTTGCTGGTAATTATGTGCTTGATATTGGTGTTAAAACAGCTCAAACGCATATGGCATGTTTGCCAGTGTGTGTTACGTTAAGTTGTCATTCTTCTCGCGAAGCATCATGCGTAATTAAAGATTCTCAAATTCAATATTTAAAAGTAGATTATGACTTGTTTGAGATTGAAGATGCTTCATATAAAGATTTTATAGAAATTAATACAAAGGATGTTGAAAAAATTAAAAAATTAAAAAAGAATCAAAATGTGCTTTTATCGGGTGAAATTATAGTAGCAAGAGACGCTGCTCATAAACGATTGAGTGAAATTTTTGAAAAAGGTGGTGATATGCCATTTAAAATAAAGGATTCAGTTATTTTTTACGCTGGTCCATGTCCTTCAACGCCAGATGAAATTATAGGGCCTATCGGTCCCACGACAGCTTCTCGAATGGATTCTTTTGCTCCATTTCTTTACGACTTAGGCATGCTTGCTACTATTGGCAAAGGTGAAAGAAACGAAAAAGTTAAAGAGTCAATAAGAAAAAATTCTGGTGTTTATTTTTCTGTTGGTGGAGGTATTGCAAGCCTGCTTGCCAACACGGTCAAAAAGGCAGAAATAATCGCATTTGAAGATTTAGGCGCAGAAGCCATATATAGGCTTCAAGTCGAGAAATTGCCTGTAAAAGTTGAAGTTGCCGCAAATTAGTTTATAAATTCTTTTTTAATTTAGTGAGCTTGCAAGAGCTTCTAATACCATAGGGCTTATTTTCTCTTCGCTTGCAAGTTTTTGCATTATACTTAAAGATTCATCTTGAGATAAAGGTTTTTTGTAGGGTCTGTTTGTAGTTAATGCTGAATAAATATCCGCAACGGTTACAACTTGTGTTCTTATATCGGGATCTTTCTTTAGTGGCTTATGGTGGTCTCTTATAATTTTTAATGTATCTTCATCTAACGGAGTATTTTGTAGCAATTCATAACCTAGTTTTGCATGTAAATCTACAACTTGCTTCTCTTCTTTTGATAATCTGCTTGTTTTGTTGAGTAAGGTTTCCGGAATTAAAATTTTGCCGTAATCGTGAAATATAGCGCCTTTATGAATTGTTTCCAGATCTTTATTTGATAACCCAAGAGTTTTTGCAATTTGACCTGCGTATTCAACAGTAGAGTCAATATGTTCTGCTTTTATGTCTGAGATGTTACTTGGATTAACTTTTACATCAAGCCCATTTTCTTTCAGAATATATATTGCCTTTGGGTTTTGAGCAAGTAATCTTTGCGCATTTTCATCTTTTGTAAATGTTTTTAAGAGAGCATCTGATGAGAAAGCATTTAATACGTTATGGTAAAACTTTGCAGTTTTGGTAAAAGGTTTTGTTACATAGTCTTGTCTAACAAATATATCAGGCTTTATTGTCGGAGTTGTATAATATCCGGCAAAATTAGTTTGTTGCCCAATAGGTTTAATTATGCCAATGTTACTTGGCAACACCAATCTTTCGATACTGTTAGTCAATTACCTTACCTAAACTTAACTTATAACCTTCACTTATAAATATTAAAAGTCAAACATAGTAACAAAATTAACTATTTGTTAAGTATTTAATGAATATTGTAACAATGAGGGAAGGCTTTGAGTAGAGTATAATTCAGCAGCACTTTTATTTCTTATGTATTCTAATATAGCCCCACCTATTTCTTCTGTTGGGTCAAAATATGGACTATTAGGATAAAATGTTTGTCTTAACATCATTTTGTTCAGTGGTCCAAAGGCATCAGGAACTTGAGTTTTTCTATATATCCCTGCAAGCATTACCTGAATATTTGGAGAGTTGCTATCATTGAACCTTGATATTATAGGATAAAGTTTATCAATTCCTTTTACCCCATTGTCAATCATTCTATCAAGTATATACAAAGCTTCGGTGATTTGTTTTTCATCATTTGACTTAGCAATAAAATTGGACAAGTAAGGTAGTGCTTTTTCTCTCTCTTTAATAATATTGTTAACTAACTCCTCATTAAATATAGAGTAGTTACAATCTTTGTCAGGAAGCTTTGTTTTTTGTCCTATTTGAGAAATTATAGATGTTGTTGTATTTACTTGCATTTTGCCTCTATGAGTATACGTAAGGTGCGCTATTTTTTATTTCTATTAGCATATTGTCAGCTAGTTTTGTGAGTTGGTCGTTAGATAGGCCTTCTTTTTGCTTTCTTTTAAATTCTTCTAGTATTGGTTTTACGGCACTTTCTTTTTTTGCTTTAAAATTCCTTACCTCGACATCAATTAGTCTGTTTTGTAAACTCAGTTCTGTGTTTGAGTTTTCTTTAGTCACAGCTATTGCTTTTATGGCATCTGCGCATTGATTTGCTATGTATCCGATAGCGCTTATACCTGTTGAGGCCATAAACAGATATTTTAAGTAAGGGTTTTCAGAATGCATAATGGCATTATATAGATGCCCCCTGTCTTCATCTAGATAACAGTAGTATTGAATCTTTTCTGTGAATCCGCCTAAAGCAGATGGCGCATCAGAAAATATATTCTTTTTGCTTTTTTCAACATCAGTTATTACATTTTGAATTATTTCTTCACCTGTGTGCATTTTAGTTAATGTCTCTTTTATTATTTCGGGCTTTGCACAAATAGCTTCAAATAATTTAGATACTTGTTTTACATCTTCGGGATTATTGTTAGTCGCCATTTTTTCTATGGTTTTAATAGCTTGTTCAGTAAAGTCTTTTGTATAGTCTGCAGCTAATTTATGAGTATTTTTAAGATTTTTTATTGTGAGTGCACTCATTATAGCTCCGATAGCAGTCGCACCTATTAAAGATAAAGATGATATTTTTTTGCCTTCTTGCTTTTTTGTATTTGTGTCATTATTTTGTTCTTTTTGAGACCCGCAGAATGTGGTTATGCTTTTGAATGCGTTTGGAACCGTTTGGGTATTTTGTGATACCCTATTTTGCTTAAATGCCTTCTCAAAGAACATTGCTGATTGTGCTAAAATATTGCGTTCTGTCTGAATTTTACCAGCAAATGCTTTTGTTTCTGTATCTATTAATTTTTCTTGAAGGTCTCTTTGGACATCTGATTCTCTTTTCTTTATCCAAACTTCTTTTACCCCGTCAACTAAATTTTTGAATATTAATGTTATGCCACTCATTGCAAAAACACCCAAAGCGCCTGCAATTGTTTTTATATTTGGGTTTCTAAGTGCAATATATGTTGCGAAAAGCGGTTCTTGCTTTATGTTCATGTTTACAGCAAGGTCTGGTAACTTTTCAAAATTTGGAGTAATTAAATTAGACTTAGCTGTTTTTTTTAAGAGATAACTTAGGCCAGCCATTCCGCCCAGAAGTCCAACTGTTGTCACTAATAGTGGTGTTAATGCCTTATTTAAATTGAATGATTTAGTCTCTTTATGTTGTTCGGATGAGATAGTTTCCTCAGGTAATGCAGAAATTGATGGAATGTAAATGCTTTCCGTAGGCTCGTAGATGCTCTGGTTTTCATCATAATATTTATTCATAAGAACACCTTTGATTGTTGGAGAAACTTCATTTCTCAGTTGTCTATTTTTTTGTTCTTGTGAATTGTGTTGATAACTTCTTGTATCATATGGTTTTATTTGGGATAAACTACCCATTTTTCTTACTATCCTTCTTTTTTACTAGAAAAAACTTCCAAAGACTCGTTTTCTTTGGATAAATTCTCTTCATCCATTCCTTGCCGGAATAAAAATCCAAAAACTTTTTTTGTTGCTTTTTTTATAGAGTCACTAAACTTTCTATTTATAAAGTTTTGCACTTCACCAAAAAAGGCTGTTAGTTTTTCACAAACCTGACTTATTAGTAGTCTTATATTCTCTCCCATAGTTTTTATTGTCTGCATAACCTGAGGAATTTTATCCAATATGCTTAATAGGGGTTTAATTAAGATTTGATTAAATAAAGTTACGATCTTTGAAAGTGGTTCAGGCAAGCTGTTCTGTAAAATTGATATAGTTTGCTTTATATTATTTGATATTTTTTCAATGCCCTGTTTCATATTTATAGCAACATCTATATTGTGCAAAGCTGATTCTTTTCTCTCTTGCGCGGCTTCTCTTTTGTTTTTCATCATAATCCCGGCAGCAAAACATTGTGACCAAGTCATTTCTCCTGGGCTTTTAGTTCTGGATCCGCCACTGCTACCATTACAAATTGGGCAAGCACCGATGGGCATTCCGTGTGGACAAGTGCCTATTCTCGTTTTTGCTCCTGTAATGTGTTGAGTCATAAATATCCTTAGCCTTGTGGGGCCAACAACGCATTAATGAACTTTTTGCGCTTTATTCGGCAATCCGCGAATAAAGACAACAAAAGAGTTTTCCGACTATACGGTTGCGGCCCAGTTAGGGATTTTCACCCTATTTCCTCAATATTTAATAATTTTCACATGGACTGTACTTTTATACAATCTATTATGTAGATATTTGAATTTAAAATAATTTAATTGCTTTTTTAAACCAGATAAACTTCTATTCGCTCTTTACCTTTGCCTATATTTTCTCTTTTTAGTCTAAAACTTCCTATTTCTCCAGTTTTTTTTATGTGAGTTCCTCCACATGCTACTTTTGCAAACTTTTCTATTTCCCAAAACCTTTTCTGTAATTCCATGTCTTCATATTCACTTTTAATACTGAGGTCTGCGTTTATTATAGTTTTTAACTTTTGTGTTAAATCAGGAAAAATATCTGATATTTTGCCATCCCACTGAAAGTCTAATCTGGCTTTTGATTCAGTAATATTTGCTCCAATTTTTTCGGGGTGGTTATAGTTTTGGTATACAAGTTCTAAAATTAACTCTGCTGCGAAGTGCAGTTTCATAAGTCTGTATCTCTTTTCCCACTCTATTCTAATTTCTACAATATCTCCCGATTTCAATGAATGGGACTTAGTTATTGTATAGACTATATCTAATCCTCTTTTTTCTGCCTTAATGACGTTATATTCTCCAATGTATCCTGAATCAGAATCCTGACCTCCAGAAAATGCATAAAATATTGTTTCATCAAGAGTAACTGTATCTTTATATACCTCTTTTATTTTTGTTGTTAAGCTTGTTTGATAAGGGTTGTCCCAAAATTTTTTCTTTACACTCATTATCTTTCCTTATAATTTTGCTCTCCATTTTACTATAATTGATATTATTGGGGTAAATTAACATTAAATGTTATAATTTATTAATATAGAGGAAACATCAAGGACAAACTATGGACTATAAGGCTTGTAGGTTTATGGAAAAGGGAATATGTTTTGACCAACATTCTCTTGTTGATTGCTGTATTGGTCTTGACTGTGATCGGCGAGGAAAGCCTGTAATTATTGATCATTATGAGGGTAAAGTTTTTGATTGGAATGAGATTTTTGAAATAAAAGAAAAACGAAATCAATATGTAAAAACAGTCGGAGTTCCTCCAGTCTGTGAAGGATGCGGATACTTAACAGAATCATATGACTTTTCAGGAGATAGAAAATTTGCAGAAGTAATTTATCAAAATGTAAGAACTTGTAATTCTCGCTGTATATATTGTTCAGACTCATATTATAGTAATCTTGACTCTTATGATGCTTTGCCTGCTACTAAAGATTTTATTAAAAAAGGTTTTTTAGAGAAAAATGCCTTGATAACGTTTCAAGGTGGCGAACCAACAATGATGAAAAATTTCAATAAAATAGCAGAGCTTTTTTTAAAACAAAATGCAAAAATTAGAGTAAATTCTTCTGGAATAATATATCACGATTCGATTTATAAAGGCATTAAATCAGGAAACCTAAAGTTGGTTGTTTCTATTGACTCTGGTACGAGAGAGCTATATAAAAAAATTAAACGGGTTGATAAGTTTGATAAGTTATTAAAAAATCTAAAAAAATATTCCTCTGTTCTTAAGGATTTTAACAATGATTGTTTAACCCTTAAATATATTATAATCCCTGGCGTGAATGATTCTGTTCAAGACATAGATAATTGGCTCAATTTGACAAAAAATATAGGAATAAAATCTATAATAATTGACTCTGAATGCGTTTATACTACACATTCAGCTGTTTTTCCTGATTATATGTATTTTCTTGAGGACTATGTTCGATATAGGTCTGAACAATTAGGCTTTTCGTTTGATATGAATATTTTTATAATTAACGCTAATAATAAAAGAACAAGTCCTGTTTATGATTTTAATAATTTTGATTTGACAGAGTTTTCTGCGTTAATAGAAGACATAAAACAAAAATATAAATCACAAAATCTATTATATTCGTTTAATATTTAATCAAATAAAAAAAAGAGGCTGTTGCCTCTTTTTAAATGGTGCGTCCACTGCGATTCGAACGCAGGACCTATCCCTTAAAAGGGGAGTGCTCTACCTGCTGAGCTATGGACGCCCACGCCAGTCTTTGACTGTATTAATAAAGTACCAAGAACATAATTGTTCGTCAATTACTTTTTTACAATATAGTAATATTTCTGTAAATTATATGAATGTGTTTATACGCCAATATAAGACGTTTATATTGTTGTTAAAATAAAACGCCGGCATTACCGGCGTTTTATTAGTCTATTTTGTTAAAGGGTTTTCTAAGATTATTGTTTGATCTCTTTTAGGGCCAACACTTATTATACTTATTGGAATTCCTATCAATTCTTCTAGTCTCCTTAGATATTTTTGAGCATTTGTTGGCAGCTCTTCAAACGTTTTTGCATTTGTTATCTCATTTTTCCACCCAGGCATGTTTTCATATATTGGCTCTAGATAGTTGTGTAAATTTATATTGGTTGGATATTCGTTGTAAACAGTCCCATCTCTATAATCTTTGTATGCTACACATACTTTTAATTCATCAAAAGTATCAAATACATCAAGTTTTGTTATTGCAACGGAAGTTAGTCCTCCAACTAATACCGCATATCTGGATATGACAGCATCGAACCAGCCACATCTTCTAGCCCTACCAGTTGTTGTTCCAAATTCATGACCTATTGTTTGTATTTTTTCACCGACTTCATCAAGAAGCTCTGTCATAAAAGGACCCTCACCAACTCTTGTTATATAAGCTTTGGTAACTCCTATTACATTATGGATATTTGTAGGTCCCATACCGCTTCCTGTTGCAGCTCCCCCTCCAATAGGGTTCGAACTTGTTACGTATGGGTATGTTCCGTAATCTATGTCTAGCATTACCCCTTGGGCACCTTCAAATAAGATTTTTTGCTTTTCTTTGATTGTTTTATTTAAAAGAGTTATCCAGTCATTACATATGTATGGGGTGAATATTTCAGCATATTTTTCACAATATGAAAGGATCTCATCTTTTGTGTATGTTTTAGAATTATACACTTCTTTTAGGATTTTGTTTTTCAATGGCAATATTGCATCAAGCCTTTTTTCTAATAGTTCTTTATCAAATAGATCCTGTATTTTTATTCCATATCTTCCGACTTTGTCTGAATATGTTGGTCCAATACCTTTTTTTGTGGTTCCTATTTTATTATCTCCTGAATTAGCTTCGCTTACGCCATCTATATCTATGTGGTATGGCATTGTGACAGTGGCTAAAGGGCTGACTTTTAAGTTTGTTAAATCTATGTTTTTTTCTTTTAGCGATTCAATTTCTTTTTGGAATGTTTCTGGATGAATGACTGTTCCTGCCCCTATAAAACATTTTTTGTTTCCATATAATACTCCTGAAGGAATTAAGTGGAATTTATAGGTTTCATCGCCAACAACAACAGTATGCCCTGCGTTACACCCCCCCTGGTACCTAATGATGGTATCCGCATATTCAGCTAGTAAATCAGTTATTTTAGCTTTCCCTTCGTCGCCCCATTGAGCACCGACTACAACAGTATTATTCACATCGTAACCCTTTATATTTTCTACTCAATAAGTATAAAATAAACAATATTATAGGTAAAATATTTGGTTATTTTGTGAAAAAACGTATATTTAACACTTAATTACTATGTGAAAGCTATTCTGTTTTAAATTTCAACAAAAAAAAGCCACTCTATTGAGTGGTTTATTTCTGCATCCTAATGGTCTCTTCTTTGTGTTTATTATTTAGGAGTTTATATGTGTTCGGGGTTATAATGTTCCGTGTGTTATTAGTGTTTCGATTACACTTAAATCTTATAATATTATTATGACATATCAGAAAATAAAGTCAACCCTCTGTTTTCTATTTTATGTATTTATCTTAACAATCTGTTATATTCTTTTTGTAAATAATCATCATTCTTAGTGAATTTTATGAAATCCCAAGGTAGATTGGCGTTTATGTCAATTGGCTTTAAGGCAAAGTTATCTGAATCCGGTAACTCGCCTCTTTTTACAAAATCTTTATAAGTGTTCTTGAAACAACCAATATTTGATCCGGCATTAAAAACTTCTACTAAATATTTTCCTAATCGTCGATCTCCTCTTGATAATAGGGCTTGAATGTAGTCCCACTTTACACTTGAACAATTAATTTTTATTCCGATTTTATGAAATTCTTTTTTTAGATATTCGTACTTTTTTTCTAACGATTTTGTATCTTCCCTTTGACAATATTGAAATGGGGTATGGGCTTTGGGAACAAAAGAGGCAAAACTTAGTGATAGATCAAATCCTTTGTGTGTTTTTTTTATTTTTCTGCAAAGTTCTATTAATTGATTCAAATCTTCATACGTTTCGGTTGGTAAACCAATCATTGCATACATTTTTAATCCAATTAGTCCTTGTTCAATGCATGTCTTTACTGTGTTCAAAATTTGTATTTCTGTTAAGTTTTTATTTATTACTTTTCTTAGCCGATCACTTCCTGCTTCGATTGCAACAGTAGCATGTTTTTGTCCGCTTTTTACAAGCATTTCAACAGCTTTTTCTGAAATATTATCAGCTCTGAGCGAAGAAACTGTTAACTCTATATTTTTATCTGTTTCTAATTTGTTTATAATAAATTCACATATTTTTTCAAATTGAGGATGTGCAGATAATAGTGAACCTAACAAAGCTATTTTATTTGTGTGTTTTAATCCAAATTCTATTTTGCTTATGATTTCTTCATAGTTGCAAAATCTTACTGGCAAATTTAAATATGATGCAAGGCAAAATCCGCACTTATTTGGACAACCTCTTACCATTTCTATTATAAAAGTGTTTTTAAAATAGCTTTCTTCACTAAGAATTGTTGTGTGAATGCATTGTGATAGTTTTGCAGTAAGTTTTGATACAGAAAGTTCACTTCCATCGAAATTTAAAACTTTGTTCTGATTTTCATCGAACTTTGTTAAACTTGGAACGTAAATTCCTTCTAATTTAGATATGATTTTTAACACTTCTTTTTTTGATAGATGACTATTCTCTTTAATTATATTTATTATTCTAATATCATTATTTTCTGCATCACCAATCATTATAAAATCAAAAAAATCGGAAAAAGGTTCGGGATTTGTTGTTAAAACAGGACCTCCTCCATAAATAATGGGATGTTCCTCCGTTCTATTTTCTGATTCAAATGGAATATTATATCTTTTTAATATTTTAAACATGGATAAAAAATCCAGCTCAAATGAACAAGAAAAACCTATCAAATCAACATCTGTCGGTTTTAGTTTTGTGTTTTTAGTATCTGTAAATATTCTTTCAACGAAAATATCTTCTTCTTTATCTAAGTTTGCAAATATAGATAAATATCCTATAGAAGACATACCAAATGAATATATTCCTGGAAATGCAAACCAAATATTTAACTTGGCGACTTTATTCATTTCTCGTGGGTATAAAAAAGTTTCAGTCATTAAATTAAATTTTCCTTCTCTCCATTTATGACTTTTATATAAAATTCATCAAATAGAGTTGCAATCAAGGCTGCTATTGCAGGGGCTAGTATTACCCCCCAAACACCAAGAAATTGTGCTGCAACAAGAAAAGAAAATATTACCCATAGTGGATGCATGTTTAAAAACTTACCAAAAACAAGAGGTCTTACAAAATTATTAGAAATCCATTGCGCAATAAGGTATATTGCTATTGTTGGCAATATCCATATTGCTCCATGTGCAGAGGCTGCAATAATTCCTAATGTGAGAGCTATCGTTGGTCCTACAATCGGTATTATATCTAGCACTCCTGCTATTATTGCAAGTAGTATTGCATAGTCAACTTTTATTATGCTTAGCCCAATAGCTGTTACCAGCGCAACAGTGGCCATAGAAAGACCTTGTGCAATTACATATCCTCCAACCTTTTCTTCGATTGTGGTCATTACTGTCAGAGCTCTTCTTCTTGCCTTTCTTGGAAACAATCTCAGCGTGCCATGCTTTATAACAGACTTTTCATATATTAGATAAAAGACAATCATTCCTACTGTTAGGAAAATTGTTATTCCTTCAGCTAATGCTACAGTTATATTAATTGATTTATTTACAATATCAGTTGCTATTTGTGACGTGTTTCCAAAAAATCCTTCAATATTAATCAAATCCATAGCATTTTGCCCTAAAATATCCGTAGTGCTCAAATACTCGATCAATTTATCAATTCTTGCAGGAAGGCTATTCATAAGCGCTTCAATTTCGTTGCATGTTATGCTAACAATAGGGATTAAAAATAATAGCCCCATAATAAAAATGCATCCAAGAACAAGAGAAGAAGCCAGAGCCCTTGGCATTTTTTTTGAAAGCTTGTCTACTAATGGATTTAGAGAACAGGCAATAACATAAGAGCCAAAAAAGAGTAGTGCTATACTTTTTATTTGTATTATAAATATCACTAAAAGAATTACAACAATTGTTAATAGTATATTCTTTGGTTTTATATTCTCTTTAAAAAATAACATGGTGTCTCCATCTTGAACTTATTTTGTTCGTTTATCCATTCGTAATACATAATAACGCAAGATTACAAATGAAGACATACACCAGTATGATGAATAAATTTAGTCTCGAGATTTTTTTAAGATGCTTTCGTCGGCCTTTAGGATTTCAGATTTTATTTTTTCAAGGATATTTGAGTCTTGTAATTTTTTAATTATTTCTTCTTTTGTGCCCAGTTCAAATACCGGGGCGATGGAGTTTTTATCTCTGGAGAAGATTTCCATTTTTAGGATTCTTGTTTTTTGTTCTTCTTTTTTTGTTGACGGTTTAACTGTCAGTTTTATTTCTTGTGCTATGGCATTTTTGTCTGGATTCTCAAAGCCTTCTTCAACCTGTTTAAACAGTTTGCCATATTCAGGTACTTCGTATTCTACTCTTTTACACAGGGTTTCAACAGTTTTTGAAATAATGCTTTCGAGCTCCTTTGATGGTTGACCCTTAAAGGATTCTACGGCATTAACCCCCTTGCAGTATCCGATATTTATAGGGTTAACTTTTATTTTCATAGTTTCTCCATTGTTTTATGCAGTTATTTGTTGTTCTGGCATTATTGCCATGTTCTTAGATGTGCCATGTAACAACGAACGGATTATTGTTGTTCTGGGAATGGCTTTTATCCATTTTGCATCGTTGTGCAATTTTTCTATGTTATCAATGTCCAACATATTTATTATGTTGTTATATAAATGCTGAGTTGGCTCAGATGTTGGGATTTTTTCTAAGTCAATAAACTCACTAGGTTTACTTTTTATATAGTCTTTTAATTTAGGCTTAACTGCACCAGTAGAACCAGTTTCTATGCTTCGGTAATATTTATATAGTGCATTTAAATAATTATTGTATTCTTTATATCCATCATTAGATAGCAATCCAACTTTATTTTCAAGTGGTTTGTATAGTTTTTTTAAGAGATGATTTCCTCCAGACAAGTCTTTATTTTGTCTTAAGTCATAAGGAATATGTTCTACTTGTGCAATTTTTTCTATTTCTTTTCCTCTTATTTGAAACTCGCCAAGAGACCCATCGCTGTGAGTTATGTTCATTTGAGTGGTTGTGTAGCCTGATTTTTTGATTTTATCAGACGTGTGCCAGATTCCAGAACCTTCAAATGCTCCAATATCTGAGTTGCTTGCTTTTGCGGCTTCTCTTAATGCATCTATGTTGTCTGCAGAAAAATATGCAGGGATACCTTCACCTTTGTAATTTTCTATCTCTAGCAATTTTATTTTGTTATTTTGCATTGCACTACAAAGATTTTCCACCAATGATTCAACTTCATCAGGAGTTGCTTTTTCTAATATAACTCTTGTTCCAATTAAGTCAGTTGTTTCCCTTCTAGCATCATCAAGACTATCAATTCTTACAGGAGATTTTTTATCTGTCATTTTTTTAATAAGCTTGTCTTTGATTGATGAAGGACTTTTAACTCTATATTGAATTCTGTCTTTTAGGCTATCTGGCAAACCAACATTTAAGTCCTGAATTATGCCTTCTGTTGCATTCTCTGGTTTTACTGCTTTTGTACCTTCTTCATGAAGCATTTTTCCATAGTTTTTAAGCTCAATAAGCTTATCCTCATTATAACCAGCTTTTTTAAGCTGTTCTACATCATTTAAGTCAGAGTAATTTATAGGCTTTTTTAAAGCATTTTTAATACTTTCAAGCGCTGTTCCATTTTTAAACATTTTAAATGATTTGGAGACACTAGAGGGTAATTCTTTAAAGCACTTAATAGTTGCTGAGAACATATTTATATCATCTGCAACTTCAATGCCGGCTGCTTTGATTGAACTCTTTGCACCTAATACAGATGTTCCTATAGAGAATGTTCCGCTGCCTATGCTTTCCCAGGCTTTTTTTGCTTGAGAATCTGTTTTTGCATTTTTGGCATTGTATATTCCTTTTCCAAGTTGAACTCCGCCAGTAGCTATGCCTGCTATTACCATTACGGGTAATAGTGGGGGGGCTGCAGCACAAAGTCCTGCTGTAACCACTATCGCTCCAGCACCTATTGCAAAGCTTTTGGGACTGCTAAATAAAGATTTGAATGGTAAAATCATGCCACTTATAAATGAATTAAAACCTTCTTGTGCACTAATTTTTCCATCATCAAAAACGTCACAACTAAGACCAGTTGAACCATACATTGCAATTTTTGCACAATTATTCTTCTTGGTTGTTGAGTCAAGAAGTGATGTTCTTTTACTTTTTTCAGCACCTGATATTACAGACAAACTCAAAATGGTATCCTCTAATATTTCTTCAATAATAAAGTATTTTTTTTCGTTAAATTTGCTATTTTTCTAACAAAAATTACAAAAAACACACAATTAATTTACATTTGGTTTTAGGCAGTACAAAACTAACACCTTTCTCCGAAGATCAATTGTATCATTTTTTTTTAGACTTGTCTCTTCTTTTAGATTTTTCTTTTTTCTTTTTTTTTACAATAAATTATTTTGCAGAGCCTACTATGCTTGTCTTACATAAAGAAATTAAAGATAAAAATTAAGAAGCCAAATATTAAGTTTTATTTCAGCTTACATGTCTATTTTTACTAGACTTCGTATATGTTTTAATACATTTTCTGCTTCTATTTTAGCTTTTTTATTACCTTCGTTAATAATATCGAGTACTCCGTCAATATTTTGGGCAAATGATTCCCGTTTTTCTCTTATGCTGGAAAATTTGTTATTAACTATATTCCCAAGTTGTCTTTTGCAATCAGCGCAACCTCGTGAACCAGCTTTACACTCAGATTCTACCATATTTATGGTTTCTACGTCTGCGAAATTTTTGTAATAATCAAAAGCAACTTCACATTTGTCCGGATGTCCGGGATCATCTTTTCTTGCTCTGCTTCTGTCTGTTATTGCTTTCATAATTTTAGCGGCTGTTGCTTCTTCAGTATCAGATATTTTTATATCGTTATTGAATGATTTTCCCATTTTTTGTCCATCTACACCTTTAAGTAGTGGTATTTGGGTTAATTTTGCTGCCGGCTCGTTAAAGAAATCTGTTTTATAAATATTATTGAACCGTCTTGCTATATCTCTAGATATTTCTAAGTGAGCAAGTTGATCTATTCCGACTGGAACAACTGCGCCATTGAATGACAGAATATCAGCTGTCATTAATACTGGATACCCAAGAAGCCCATAGCTGAGTTGAGGCATAGCTTCGCTTTTATTGTTCTGTCCCTCTTTGCTTCGAATAATCTTTGCCATGTCTTTTAGTGTTGGGTCTCTTTCTACCCAATTTTGAGGTGTTATCATGCTTAGGAGTACATGAAGTTCTGCTATTTGTGGAATCTGTGATTGAACATATATTGTTGATTTATTCGGATCAATTCCGCTGGCAAGCCAGTCTAAGACCACATCTATTCTGTCTTGTTTTAAGTTTTCAGTTTGATCATATTTAGTCGTTAGTGCATGCCAGTCTGCAACAAAGAAAAAGCAGTTGTAGTCTTCTTGCAATTTTAGCCAATTAGTTAAAACACCTTCGTAGTGCCCAAGGTGTAGTTTTCCCGTTGGGCGCATGCCTGAAACTAATTTTTGCTTTTGCATTTCGTTTCCTCTCTTTTTCAGTGTGTTAGCTTAATTATACATAAAAAATGTTGAGGTTTTATTATTATTTGCAAAATCCTATTACATTAAGTTTCTCATATGTGTATAGTTTTTTAAAATCGACAAATTCTTCGCCAGTTGCAATCTTGTGGGCAAGACATGCACCCAAAAGCGCTTCTAGTTGTGCTGCTGGAAGCATATTAGTTGGCAATTCTCTCATCCCACAGCTTATTCTTAATGTATTTTGTATTGACTTACAGTCTGTGGGGGTTCTGTCTTTGAACGCGGAACTGCATCCCAGTGCTTTTTTTGTGTTGACAATATCATATCTATATATGTCGGTATTATTTTGAGATAGCTCTAAAAAGAAGTCGCTGCCTCTTGTTGAAAATCTATTTGTCCAATCGTCATTATTCTTGATTGGAGAATTTAAATTTACCGGCTGGTAAGTTCTAGAATTATATTTCCACTTACTACTTATCATGGTTTCATTTTCAGGAATTGATACAACAATAATGGAGTTTTTCTTTCCTGGTAAATTATTTAAAAAGAATTGAACATCTTGCATAGAAAATAATTTGTCTAATGTTATTATATTCATTTCTCTGTCAATTATTGCAGCAGCAGATTCTGTTGTTGCAGTGGAAGCTAAAGAGAGTCCAACAAAGGCTATTTTGTCTTGTTTATTTATTGTCAGCATATTAATTTAGTTTATTTAAATTTTTTTGTTCATATAGTTTTCCAAAATTAACCTGCATATATTTATAGCTTTTAATTGTGCTTTGCAGGGAGTGGTTTACAATTACAAAAACTAATGGAAACCCAATTACTATTGTTAATACTATTATTAGAAGATGTCTTAAAAATTTCGCTATTAATTTTTTTCTTCTTCTTTTGTCTTTTGTAGAAATTCTGTCTTTTAAAAATTCGTTAATAATTTCATTTCGTTTTTCAGGCGTCATTTCTTCAAAGTAGTCTACAAGGTCATTTTTGACACTAATTACGAATTTCTTATACAGCTTGGGCTGTAATCCCGCTTTTGCGTCAGCTTCTTTTATAAGGTCTTGAATGTTTTCAGGGTCATTCTGTTTTATTGAAGACTCTGATATTTGGATAAATTCACCTCTTTGAGGAACACTATTTTGCTCCTGCGCTGAATTAGACTCCAATTCGCTGTTTTTACTGTTTTCTTCCTGTGAAAAATTATCCATCTTAATACCTAATTTGAAATTATTTTATGATAATATTATATTATAGGTACTAATTTTAATCAAACCTGTAATTGGAGAGTAAATGTTTGAATTTGATAAAGACGAGTTGAGAGAGTGCCTTGGGAAAATGTCAGAACCAAGAGTACTCGTCGTTGGCGACTTAGCCATTGACGAAATGATGTATGGAAATACAGCCAGAATGTCTAGAGAAGCCCCAGTGCTTATATTAAGACATTATGATACAAAAATTATTTTAGGTGCGGCCTCAAATGCTGCTCATAACCTTTCCACACTTAATAAAGGTAAAGTTAGCGTAATTGGTACATATGGGAATGATTACTATGGTCCTGTTTTGCTAGAGGCATTAAAACAGGCAAACATCAATACAGAATATATGGTTATGGATGAATCAAGGGTTACTACAGTTAAGACCAGGGTTTCAGGTTCTTGTTCTCAATCTGTTACACAACAAATAGTAAGAATTGATAGAGAGACTACTGAAGAAATCTCTCCTGAAGTTGAAAATAGAATAATTGAAAATATAGAAAAGGCAATGCCTTTGCATGATGCAGTTATATTATCTGATTATAATATTGGTTTAATGAGCCAAAATGTTATTGAAAAAACAATAGCGATTGCAAAAAAATATAATAAAATCGTGACTGTTGATGCTCAAAAAGATCTTGACAGATATAAAGGCGTTACGGCAATGACGCCTAATCAGCCCGATACAGAGAAATTCGTCGGGTTCTTTATAAAAGACGAAGTATCTTTACAAAGGGCTGGCAAAGATATGCTTGATAAAACTGAGTCGGATATAATTCTTGTCACTCGTGGTGGTGATGGAATGTGTGTGTTTGAGCATACTGGTAAAGTTTCTAAAATTCCTGTTTTCAACAAAACGGATGTGTTTGATGTGACTGGTGCTGGTGATACGGTTGTTGCTTCATTTACATTGGCTTTAGCAGCTGGAATTGAACCTAAACTTGCTGCGGTTATAGGTAACTTGGCTGCAAGTATTGTTATAAGACACTTTGGTTGTGCAACAACCACAATTGACGAGTTGATAGGAACTCTTGATAAATTAAATATGGATAGTTTTACTATAAAAATGTAGGAGACATTTATGAGTTTTAGAGAATTAAAAAAAGTTGATTATGTAATAATTGTTTTTGTAGTGTTATTACTGGCAGTTGCCGGATTGGTTTTCTTCGGAAAGAATAAGCTTTTTTATAAAACCCCTGTCCAGGCAGAAAAAAAGGTTGCTTTCCAGGTATTCTTCAGGGGAATTACAATTACAAATCCTGATAGTCCATTTAGGGTTGGTGATGACTCTTTTATAACAATAAGAAATGTTCCTTATACAAAATTAAAAATAGTTGATGTTAAATTTGACAGAAGAAAAATAGCTCTTCCTTCTGATAACAAAGAAAAATTTGTGGTTATAGATGATGTCTCATCTCCTTTTCAATATGATTTCTTAATTACGCTGGTTGATACAGGGAAAATTACTGACGATGGTGTTGTTGTTGGGGGAAATAAACTTAAAATAGGTGTTCCTATTGTATTAGAAGGCAAAAATTACAAATTAAACGGAACTCTTTCTGATGTAGTAGTTCTGGATGAAAAAGAAATTCAAAAAGCAGTTGAAGCCCAAAAAAAACTTGAGGCTGAAAAAAAGAGTGTGCCTACAGACAAGAAGTAGTGGAATAAGCGATGATAAATCTCAGCAGTGCAGTAATTAATTCTTTAAACAATTTTTTAAAGTTTGTTCAGTCAAAATTTGAACCTATTGTTGAAGGTAGTTTATTACTGAAGAATATTGATAATGTCATTCTTATATTTATTCTATCCGTATTTACGTCTTCTTTATTTTTATCAAGTGGAAAACTGGGCTTGGTTGCAATGCTGGTTGTTGGGTTAACCATTATAAAATTGCTTATAATAAAAGGCCAAAATATTAGTTTACCCCTGTGTAATTTCTTCCTTTTGATTTTTATTGGTTTGAATATTATAAGCATTGTTAATTCTACAGAATTTATTTATAGTTTGATGGGATTTATAAAAACGTTTATATATATGTCTTTTTATTTTTCTATTTTTCAGTACTTTAGATATAACAAAGGCAAAATATTCCCAGTGATGGCATTTATTGCTGTTTTAGCTTCATTAGAAGGAGTTATTGGGATTGTTCAAAATAATATAGGTTTAGAAAATATTTCTACTTGGCAGGATACAAGTTATGTTAACCCTGAAGAGGTTGTTTCAAGAATTTATGGGACGTTGTTACCATATAATCCTAATTTGCTTGGCGGTTATTTGGTTGCTTGCTTTGGTTCACTATTAGCTGCTGTGTTTATTGCACTAAAGTCAAAAAATATAAAATTGTCTATTATTTCTATTTTGGGAGTCATTGTCACATCCCTTACAGTATTCTTTACAGGTTGTAGGGGCGCATATTTGGCTTTATTTGTTGTTGTTTGTGGCGTTATTGTTGCATCTTGGCAGGTGCTTAAGAATAATGAAAAAATTATAAATTATTGGAAAATGATTATTTCCTCATTTTTTGTTTTTGCTATTGGATTTATACTGCTCACTCCAAGTATTCTGAAGAGAATAATGTCTATTTTTATTATGAGAGAAGATTCTTCTACTTCTTTCAGAATGAATGTATATAATTCCAGTTTTTGTATGCTTCGTGACAATTACTTAATGGGAATTGGTGTTGGAAATAAGACGTTCAGGGAAGTTTATGGCCTGTATATGATCTCAGGTTATGATGCTTTGAGTTGTTATTGTATTTACCTTGAAATGGCTGTTGAAAGTGGTATTTTTGCACTTATAGCCTATTTGTTATTTGCTTTCATTTTGATTTTTTATGCAATTAAAAAATTCATAGCAGAAAAAGAGCTCAATAATAAAATACTTATATTTTCATCATTAATAAGTATTGTTGCTGTTTTAACCCATGGACTTTTTGATACTGTTTATTTCAGGCCTCAAATACAGTTTATATTCTGGACAATGGTCAGTATGCTGTTAGTACTTATACAAAATGAAGAGAAGTTGGCATGAAAATACACGAATATCAGGCAAAAGGTATATTTAAAGAATATGGAATAAAAGTTCCTAGATCGGTACTTTGTGAAAAAAGAGAAGATATTAAAACGATAATGGAATCATTTACTTTGCCTTGTGTTATAAAAGCTCAGGTGCACTCAGGTGCAAGAGGTAAAGCTGGTGGGGTTAAAGTTGCAAAAACAAAAGATGAGGCAATTCAGTTCGCTAACCAAATATTAGGTATGGAACTAAAATCTTCTCAAGCAGGCAATAAAAAGGTTTATAAAATAATAATTGAAGAAGCCGTAGATATAGATAAAGAATTGTATTTGAGTTTGACTTTTGACCGTGCGAATGAATCTATTTCTCTTATCATGTCTCCTCAAGGTGGAATGGATATTGAAGAAGTTGCTCAGCATAATCCATCTGCCATTTTTACACAAAATATTTACGTTGGGGATGAATTTTCGGCTGAAAGTTTTGTTGCAAAATTTAATTTTGACCAACAAATATCAAAGCAATTGATTAATGTTATTGAATCACTATACAAATTATACGTTGATATAGATGCTTCTCTGGTAGAAATAAACCCTTTGGTTATAACCAAGCAGGGAGAAGTCGTTGCAATAGATGCAAAAATGAACTTTGATGATAATGCTCTATATAGGCAACAAGAAATCTTGGTGATGAAAGATGAAAAAGAGGAAAATGCCCTGGAATTAGAGGCTCAAAAGTTTGACTTAAATTATATTAAACTAGATGGCACTATTGGTTGTATGGTAAATGG
This sequence comes from Cyanobacteria bacterium OH_CBB_238, assembly GCA_023409995.1. Lineage (GTDB taxonomy): Bacteria > Cyanobacteriota > Vampirovibrionia > Gastranaerophilales > Gastranaerophilaceae > JAEYQN01. Next base: position 36,117 of record JAEYQN010000150.1, read on the forward strand.
GGCAGGTCTTGCAATGGCAACAATGGATGTTATTAAATTAGCAGGGAAAGATGCTGCTAACTTCCTAGATGTTGGTGGCGGCGCAAGTAGTGATAAAATCGAAAAAGCATTTAAAATCCTTGTGTCGGATGAAAATGTCAAAGCGGTTTTTATCAACATTTTTGGTGGAATTTTGAGGTGCGATATTCTTGCTGATGGTTTAACTAATGCTGCTAAAAATTTAAACTTAACATTACCACTTATCGTTAGGCTGGAAGGTACTAATAAAGAGGCAGGTGCTAAAATATTAAGTGAATCAGGCTTGAAGTTTAGCGTGGTAAATGATTTAAATGAAGCAGTAGATATTATAAAAGGCTTATAGTATGTCGATATTAGTTAATAAAAATACAAAAGTTATAGTTCAGGGGATAACTGGTAGAGAAGGTTCGTTTCACACTGAAGCTTGTCTAAAATATGGTACAAAAATTGTTGGTGGTGTAACTCCTGGAAAAGGAGGAAGTGCTATTTTTGATCTTCCTGTCTTTAATACAGTACAAGAGGCTGTAGATGTATTGTCTCCTGATGCAACAATGATTTTTGTTCCTCCAAAATTTGCTGCAGGAGCAATTATTGATGCGGCAAAAGCCGGTATCAAATTAATTATTTGCATAACAGAAGGTATTCCTGTTATTGATATGATGAAAGCAAAAAAAGTGCTTTCTGAGTGTGGTTCAAGACTCATTGGGCCAAATTGCCCAGGTATAATAACTCCTGATGAGTGTAAGATTGGAATTATGCCATCTCATATCCACAAAAAAGGCCCAGTTGGCGTTATATCTCGTAGTGGAACACTTACATATGAAGCAGTTTATCAACTGACTCAGTTGGGTATTGGTCAATCAACTTGTATAGGAATTGGTGGAGATCCAATTATTGGGACAAGTTTTATAGATGCGCTTAAAGCATTTCAAAATGATCCAGAGACAAAAGCAATCTGTATGATTGGTGAAATTGGTGGCAATGCAGAAGAAGATGCCGCTGAATTTATAAAACAGCATGTTACAAAACCGGTTGTTAGTTTTATAGCTGGTGCCAGTGCTCCAAAAGGGAAAAGAATGGGGCATGCAGGTGCTATTATTTCAGGAGGAAAAGGAACCGCCCAAAGTAAAATGCAGTCTTTAAGAGAAGCAAATGTCACTGTTTGTACAAACCCTGCAGATTTAGGCGTTACAATTAAATCTTTGCTAGAGGTGTAACTTTTATAATATAATTTAAGAAGGAAATAGATTAGGTAGGTGGAGAGATGGAGAAAGCAGTTAGACAGAGGCAGCAAGAACAGGATCATATAAAAAGAAGAAGCAATTTTGAGGCTGTTGAGAATAATTTTACTCCTGAACAAGCTAAAATAGAGGCGAATCGTTGTTTGAATTGTAAAAACGCAAGATGCATTAGCGGGTGCCCTGTTAATATAAATATTCCAAAGTTTATAGATGAAATTAAAAATAATAATTTGCAGGCTGCAGGAGATGTTATAAGAGAAACAAGTTTACTTCCTTCTGTTTGTGGAAGAGTTTGTCCTCAAGAAAGACAATGTGAAGGCAAGTGTGTTTTGGGCATAAAGTCAGAGCCTGTGTCAATTGGAGCATTGGAAAGATATGTTGGAGACAATACGGATGCTAAGATGGGTGATATTGTTTCTTCAGGAAAGAAAGTGGCAGTTGTTGGTTCTGGTTGCGCCGGAATCACCGCAGCGGCAGATCTTAGAAAATTAGGGCATGATGTAACCGTTTTTGAAGCACTTCATGAACTTGGTGGAGTTTTAAGATATGGTATCCCGCCTTTCAGACTTCCAAGAACTGTTTTGGATAGAGAGATTGATTCTCTGAAATCAATTGGAGTTAAGTTTGAAACGAATGTAGTTGTTGGTAAATCAATTACAATTAAGCAACTACAAGAAGATGGCTTTGATGCAATATTTATTTGCTCTGGTGCCGGTCTTCCAAAAATGTTAGGAATTTCAGGTGAAAACCTAAATGGTGTCTATTCTGCTAACGAGTTTTTAACAAGAGTTAATCTTATGCATGCGCATAAAGACGAAACACCAACTCCTCTTAAAATAGGCAAAAAAGTAGCGGTAGTTGGTGGTGGAAATGTTGCTATGGACGCAGCAAGAGTTGCCGTAAGGGTTGGCTTTGAAGAGGTTTATATTGTATATAGAAGGACTGAAGCCGAACTTCCTGCAAGATTGGAAGAAATTAGACATGCAAAAGAAGAGGGTGTAATTTTCAAATTTTTACACAACCCAAAAGAAATATTGGGTGAAAATGGCTACGTAAAAGGTGTAAATTTGGATGTAATGGAACTTGGAGAGCCGGATGATTCAGGAAGAAGAAGGCCTGTTTCTACTGGCAAAACTGAGTTTATAGATTTTGATACTGTAATTGTTGCACTTGGAACTGGCCCTAATCCTATTATTCAAACTTCTGCAGAAGCTGAAGGATTAAACTTGGATACAAACAAATGGGGTTATATTGTAATAGATGGTGAAACTGGTGAAACTTCTATTGAAGGTGTTTATGCAGGAGGAGATGTTGCACCTAACGGTGAGTCTAATGCTATCAACGCAATGGGAGCCGGTAAAAAAGCTGCAAAAGCTATTCAAGATTACTTATCTTCAAAGTAGTTTTGTAAATTATATTTATGAAAATACGAGGATTTATCTCCTCGTATTTTTTTGTATTTTATATTCACAAATGTAGCAAAAAAAAAACTTATGAGTTTTTACAATAAAACAGTTTAAATATGAATATAAACAGAGTAGTAAATAAGTCTTTATATGATTTTGCAAGGTCTCCTCTAAGGAAAGAGGATATCATTGTTCAGGCGCCTTTTTATAATAAAAAAATGACGCAAGTTCAATTAGAAGCTTTAAAAGCAAGGGTTTTGGCTGCCTTTCCTCCAAAGACCGAGGATGAATTGACTGCAATCAAAATGAATAAAAGTGCGATACAAATGATTAAGAATGGAGTGGATACACATTTCCCAGATGCAACTTTACAAGATCTATTTATTTTGAAAAATGATGAAATTCGTAAATATTTATACCAAAATCCTAACTCGGGTAATTTATATCATTTGATAAACAAGGGTAAAGATATAAATGGGCATGTGAGCCTGAGAGTTCTTGACTCAAGAGGATCTTTTGTAAAAGAGCTTAGTGTTAAACCAAAAAAAATAGCAGTAATTGACAATTATTATAATCAACCTTCGAATATTGAGCAAATTCCACATGGTGAAATGGTGGAGAAATATTTGCTTGCAAATAATCCTTGCATTGAAATAGCCAGATATAATTGCGGAGATGAAGGTACTCCTCATTTCAAAATCGCTGACGTATTGACTGCATGGGAAGATATAGTAGAAAAGTCAAAGGGTGACAAAAAATTTGATTATTTAAATTGTTCTTTTCTCGTTAACAAGAATATCCATGATTATTGTGGTTCCAACTTAGATTATAAAATGGGGACGGAACGAGCAAAAGCAATAATCGAAAATGCTAAAAATAATCTTGATGATTCCTACGCATACTCATACAAACTATCTTCTTTTGTTAAAGACCTATTTGAAAATAATGTTAGAGTCATTCAATCAGCAGGTAATTATGGCCCAGAGTCTTTTGGTTTAGATGTTGTTTTTGCAAAAACAGAGGGTGTCGGAATGTTGGGAACTGACGGAAAAATTTTAAAAAAATCGTCTTCTAGATTTTTAGGTGGTGCAAAGCACTATGAACTTGGTGAATTCTGGCCTGTTGCCAGACAAAAAGGGATCAACATTACTAATACAACAGGTATT
>JAEYQN010000172.1 GCA_023409995.1 Cyanobacteria bacterium OH_CBB_238
GATTATAGCAGAGCATTGGATGTAGAAGAGGTGTATGTCACAGTAGGTCAAAAAATTTCAAAAGGTGATGCTCTATTTAAATTAACTAAGGATAGTGTTGCATCTATAAAAGATGAAATGGTGGCAGATGAAGCTTCCGCAGAATTAACATTGGAGAAATTAAAAAATGATCAGAAACAATCCCGTTTGACAGCGACGCATACAAAAGAAACTAGCGAAGCTTATGCGCAGCTGGCTCAGCATGAATATAATATAGCCGTTACAGAATTAAAAGATGCACTGGAAGACAAGCAAAAAGAGATCGATGAAAATACAGAAACCTATGCAGATAATAAAGCAAAACTGGAAGAATTGCAGGCTCAACTTATAGTTGCAAAGAACGTATTGGAAAATGCAGAGTATGCGGTAAAAAATGCGGATACGACAGTTATTTATGAATATGCCAAACAGGAGGATGCAAGAGATACAGCCAAAAGCCAGGTCGATAATCTGGAGAACGAGGTAGAATCGTTAGAAGATGAAAATGAAGAATTGCTCAATCATTACAATACGGAACTTCTGGAACTGAATCAGTTGAAAAGAGATCTGGAGACAGGAACAATAGAAGCAAATAAAACATATCAGGAAAGAATAACAACTGGTAAGGATGCGGCAGAAGAGTATGCAGTTACGGTAGGTTACTTGGATGCAGATCTTTTAGATGCGCAGAATGATTATGAGGAGGCAATGAAAAAGCGGGAGGAATTTGATACCTATATTGTGGATGATATGGTATATGCAGAGTACAACGGTGTTATTACGGATGTGAATATCGCCAAAGGCGATTCTTTAAGTTCTTCTCAAACATTGATAACACTCAATAATCAGGATGATACGACCATATCCGTAGTGCTATCAGGTGATGATATGGGATCTATTGATAAAGACAGCAAAGTAAACTTAAGCATTAGTGCTTATCCAGATACGATATTTGAGGGTACGATCGACGATATTGGAGATGCGGTAACAGATAGTAGTACAGGAGAGATCACATATGAGGTGACCGTTTTGATCGGTGGAGATGTATCGGGATTATTTGAAGGAATGACAGGAGATGTTACATTTATTACAAAAGAAACAAAAGAAGTTACCTATGTATCCAACAGAGCAATCATAAGAGAAGGCACAAAGTCTTATGTAAAGAGGAAAGGAACTTCAGGGGATATTGTACAAAAAGAAATCACAACAGGATTCTCGGATGGTGTGAATGTAGAAATAGTGGAAGGGCTTTCAGAGGGAGATACGGTACTGATTGAAAGTAAGGTGAGCGAATAATGAGATTATCCGAGATTTTCCGACTGGTATGGCTCAACCTTTCCCAAAATAAATTTAAAGTGATATTGACTTCGATTGGTATCGTAGTAGGAACGGCAACAATCATGATGGTCATAGCCATTGGTACTGGAGGCAAGTTAGAGGTCGCAGAACAATTTAAAAACTTAAATGCAGGGGCAATAGACATATCCTATGAATCATCTTCAAGCAGTAGTGCATCATCCGGTGGAGGCGGTTTCTCAAGTGGTGGAGGAGGAATGCCTGGCGGAGGCGGTTTCCCAAGTGGAGGAAGCGGAATGACAGGTGGCGGTTTCCCGGGAGGGATGCCAGGTGGTGGTTTCCCGGGAGGAGGTGCTGACGACAGAATCAATCAGGAGGATATCAGCCTTTCAGAATCGGATATGGAAGATTTACTTGTATTTGTTCCAGGTTTATCAGATGCAACCATATCATTTTCAACAAAAGCAGATGTGGATGGTGGTGAATTAGAGGATACGACCAGTTACAGTATTGCAGGTGTAAAAGACAATTATGCAACGTTGAGTAATATGGAACTTGCTATTGGTGAGTTCACAACGAAAGAGAATGAAGAAAATAAAGAAAAGGTATGTGTGCTGGGAGCGGGTGCCGCGAAAGAAATATTTGGTAGTGCTTACAATGCCTACGATGGAACCGTTTATATTGATGACAGACCTTATACCGTAAGCGGTGTGTTGGAGGAAATGGGAACCGTGGCATCTGGGATCAGCCCTGACGAGGCCATATTTATTCCCTTTGCAACAGGTGTGAAATATCTGACAGGAGATGATGTGAGTCCAACGATAACGGTAATTGCAGAAGATGTTAATAATGTGGATGCCATTATTGATTATGTGACAGATGTGTTATTGGATTCTTATCCCAATTCTGAATTTACGATTACAGATGCAGGCAGCAAAATGGATGCGGCTATGGCTTCTAACGATACGTTGACAATTTTGCTGGTTGCTATGGCGGTCATTGTATTTATTGTTGGAGGGATCGGAATCATGAATGTATTATTTGTATCCGTAAAAGAAAGGACAAAGGAAATTGGTATTTTAAAGGCACTTGGCTGTAAGCAGTCCGATATCTTAAAAGAATTTGTTTTTGAAGCAAGTTGTATTAGTTTTGTGGGAGCTGTCATGGGTGTGATTATTGCATTGGGAATTACACCGATTATAGAAAATTTTTCGGTTCGTGTAGAACTATCGCTTAGTGGAGCTGTTATCTCATTGTTGTTTGGTGTTATTACGGGAACTGTGTTTGGATTTTATCCTGCCTATAAAGCATCCAAATTAATTCCGATTGTAGCATTAAATCAAGAATAGGAGAACTGCATATGAAAAAAGACAAGTTGCAGGCTCAGAATATAGAGCTACAGGACAAGAAAGAGGAAATCAGTATTAAAGAAGGAGAGCGGATTGGTCTGGGGTTGCGTAATATGCAGACGCAGGCCGATACTCTGAAACGAAAAAAGCGCAGAAAACGAAAAATTATAATTATTATATTCATCTTACTTATAATCATAATCGGTGTTGTAGTGTATCAAATTAAGAAATCAGAAACAGAAAGTACTACGGTTGAGTCGAGTGAAGCTGCTATAGCA
>JAEYQN010000181.1 GCA_023409995.1 Cyanobacteria bacterium OH_CBB_238
GTGCTGATTATGCTGCCGATTTCGGCTATGGCAGAAGAAGTAAGTACGCCAGCAAGTGCAAGCGGAGAAGTGATAGCCTTTGCACCGCTTGCCGAAACAGAAAAATCCGTTGAGGTCGGAACACCATTAGAGAAGTTGAAGCTTCCCGAAAAACTGACGGCAACAGTGCGGACAGCCGTACCGGCTGACAGCGTCATACCGGAGGAACCTGTGCTGGATTCAGGCGAATCAGAGGATGATGTTCCGCCGACTGATCCGACAGTGGCAACGACCACCTCTGCCATAAAAGAGAGTGAAAATGACCAGCAGGAATCCCCTGCTTCAGAATGGAAGGAAACAACCGTTGATATTCCGGTCATATGGACCGCCGAGCCGGAATATGACGGAAACGAAAACGGCGATTATGTATTTACGCCGGTGATAGAGGACTATACCGTGAGCGCTGATGTGCCGGAAATCACTGTGACGGTGGGTGCAAAGCCCCTTATGATGGCTCTGCGTGGGGGTATTCCCACCACCTACGGGGATTTTTCCGTCAGCATAGAGGAAGACGGTGCAGCACCGACATATAGCGACGGCGTGCTGATCTTTGACACGGCGGGGGAATATACCCTCAGCATGGCCGATGACAAGACCTCCACCTCTAATGTTATCGTAGTAAGTGCGTCAGATGTGACGCTGAATCTGGACGGTGTGACAATCGAAGCCCCGGATGGGTCAGCAGCAAAGGTTGACGGTGGTAACGCACTTACGGTAACAAGCGATAGCGTTATCCTGAATCTTCTAAATGATAGCTCTTTTACCGGCGGAATCGGTGGAATTGTTGACCCTACGAATGCCTGCAACGGCGGCAGCGGGATCAGCGGAAATGTCACGCTTACCGGCACAGCGACGCTCACCGCCACCGGCGGCATAGGTGGAGCGGCTGCACTGGGTACCAGCGGTACCGGCGGGGCTGGTATTAGCGGGAATGTCACGATTACAGGAGCGGCAGCACTCACTGCTACCGGCGGCATAGGTGGAGCGGCTGCACTGGGTGCCAGCGGTATCGGCGGCAGCGGCATCAGCGGTAGCCTTACCGTCACAGATTACGCCACAGTAAGCTTAGAAGGCGGCTTATCTTCGTCTACTTCCGGCAGCGCGCTGACCGGAACATTGACCGCCACGGGCTTTATCATCAAGGGCGGATATTTTAGTGAAATGGATGTTATAACCAGCAGCGACAGTCGTCTCAATCAATTCCGTTATCTCTCTGTTGAGCCTGTGCCGAACGTAGCCGAAATCGGTAGCACAGGCTACCCCACCCTGCAAGCGGCGGTAGATGCGGTTGATGAGGGGCAGACCATTAAACTTACAGATGCTATTACGGTCACGGATTCGTCTTCGATTACCATCAACGGCGCATACAGCTTCACCCTTGACTTAAACGGCAAAACGCTGGATGGCGGCAGCAGCGGGAGTGCCGCCCCAATCAAACACAACGGCTCTGGCACTCTGACCATTAAGGACAGCGGCACCGGTGGCAAAATTACAAACAGTCGGTCCGTCGGCGTCAACAGTGGAACCATTGAGCTGTCCGTCGGAAACGGCAACCTGACTCTCATCAGTGGCAAAATCGAAAACAGTGCCACCAACGGTGCAGGTATCTATAACAACGGCACTGGCACAGTAAGCATCCAAGGCGGTGTCGTAAAAGCGAGTTGCGGTGTTTGCAACAAGAGGGGCAACGTCAGTGTTTCTGGCGGTGTTATAGAAGCCAATGGCTACCTCTCTGCTGCGATTGTAAGCAGCGCTGGTAAGGTAACGCTTTCCGGCGGTATCATTTATAATCCTACTTATGTTGGTATTGGCCTGTCTAACAGCAGCCTTTTCATTTCCGGCGGTTCGCCCATTATTCAGGGAGGGGTTGCTGCGATGGATGCCGCTCCATCCGTAGACAGCGATACCATTGCAAAAGTGATTGCAAGCACCAACTACGATGGAAGCAACCCTGTGGAAAACTACAATGCGTCTCAAATCACATCGTACAAGTACCTTACCTTTGTGATAAAAGTGGCACCTACTGCCGCAGAGTATGCGGAGGATGCAGTTTCCGGAACCGACTATGTGCTGGACAGCACAAATAAAACTCTCACCATAAAGACAGACAAGGGTGCGGCGTTCTGGTCGGCAAGCGGCACGGCTTATCTCGGCTACACCGTCCTCCTCGCCAACGACATCGACGTGCCCGACTTTCTCTGGACGCCGGTGGGCAATGGCTCCGGTGACCCCTTTGAAGGCAGCTTTGACGGGCATGAGCACAGCATCACAGGCTTGACGGTCACAGCGGCAAACAGCACCTACGCCGGTCTGTTCGGAGGTACGAAGGGCGCGACCATCCAAAACCTCTGCGTCTTAGGCACAATTGAAGTAAGTGAAACTGACAGCCCACTGTACATAGGCGGCATTGTCGGCGTCATGGGCGACGACAGCACCATCCGCAATTGCTGCAGCCATGTGGCTATTCGCGGCGCGGCGTCCGGCGGCGATGAAATCAACGCGGGCGGTATTGTGGGACTGCTGAACAGCGGCACTATAGAAAACTGCTTTAATACCGGCAATGTGTCCGGCTCCGACGCTGATATGGTGATATCTGGCGGTATTTACGGCGCAATCAGCCAATATGACTCCAATATCGGAACGGTTAAGAACAGCTACAACACCGGCAGCGTGAGCGGCAGAGGCAGCTCAATAACATTCCTTGGTGCACTGGGCGGCGCAGTGGACAGAAAGATCGTGTTGGAGAATTGCTACTATTTATCCGGCGCGGCAAGCGCGGCTTTTGGCTCTGGCAGCAGTGCAAATGTCCGCAGCTTTACGGCAGGCACTACGGATACCCTTCTCGCCAGTCTCCACAGCTGGGTATCGGGACAGGCAAGCACCGTGTACCGCACCTGGCAGGCCGACGCCAATTCGATCAATGGTGGCTATCCCGTGTTTGGTGATCTGTGGGGCACGACCACTCCGGACAAGCTACCCACAGGTGGTGATAACGGCGGCGGATCTGGAAATGGTGGAGGCGCCAGCGGAAGTTCCACTACTCCTTCGCCAGCCACAAAGCCCACCGAACCGGTCAGCGGCAGCACGGAAAATAAAGCCACCGTTGACAATAAGGGCAACGCCAATGTCAGCCTGACCGATAAAAATATCACGGATGCCATTGCAGATGCGAAGGCTATCGCAGCAAAAAAAGGTGTGAACGCGGGCGACATCACTGCGGTGATTCATGTCACGACAGACGGCAAGGACGCAAGCACTGTGACAGTCAATTTGCCCAAAACAACACAGGAGCAGGTCATCGGCAACAGGATTGCCAGCGTTCAGCTTATGATTGACCGTCCCGACCTTACCCTGGGAATCAACCTTGCGGCGGTAACGGAGATTAACCGGCAGGCACAGGCAGGTGTGCAGCTGCTTGCTACTCGCATGGACAATTCTAAACTGTCCGGCGATGCAAAGGCCGCCATCGGCAACCGACCAACCTTTGATTTCAAGGCGACTTATGGTAACGGCAAATCCGTGACCGATTTCGGCAAGGGCATCGTCAGCGTGAAGATTCCCTATACTCTGCAAAAGGGTGAAGTTGCGGGCAACATTTGTGCTGTGTATGTGGATTCAAAAGGCAAAGTAACTTATCTGACTGATTCAAGCTATGATGCAAAGCGCGGAACGGTGGTGTTTTCCACCAGCCATTTCTCCACTTATGGCATAGCCTATAAAGCCAGCTTTAATTTTACTGACATAAGCGGTCATTGGGCAAAGGACGATATTCTCTTTGTCGCAAACCGCGGCCTTATGACCGGCACCGGTACCTCCACATTTAGCCCCAATGGTTCTATGACACGAGGGATGTTTGTAACAGCGCTCGGACGTTTGGCAAATGTCGATATCAGCACTTACAAGAAATCAGGCTTCCGTGATGTGAGAACTGATGCCTATTACATGGGCTATATCGAATGGGGTGTGAAGAACAACATTCTGGTCGGCATCGGTGGCGGGAAGTTTGATCCGGACGGCCTTGTAACCCGTGAGCAGATGGCAGTTATGATGGACAGGTATGCTACAGCTATCGCCTTCAAGCTGCCGGAGGCACACGCACAGAACACCTTTGCTGACAACACAAAGATTGGTGCGTGGGCGGCTCCTTCTGTGAAGCGCATTCAGCTGGCGGGTATTATCCAAGGCAAAAACAATAACTTTTACGACCCGCAGGGGACGGCTACCCGTGCAGAGGCTTCGGCAGTACTGCGGCGCTTTGTTGAGTTGATGATTTTTAGTGACACTGCGCAAGGCTGGGTAAAAAATGATTCCGGTCAGTGGATGTATTTTAAAAACGGAAAAGCCCTTACTGGCTGTGAGACCGTGGCAGGCAACGTCTACTGCTTTGACAAAAGCGGTGGTGCCTTTGCAAACGACTGGCTACAGAACGCAAAGGGCGAATGGTTCTTCCTGTCACCGGATGGCACTGCCATCTGAGGAAAGGAAGAACCATTCGCCTTTTGCGT
>JAEYQN010000197.1 GCA_023409995.1 Cyanobacteria bacterium OH_CBB_238
ATATATGTATAACCGTTGTCTGGTTTATGTTCTCTCTTTATTCCTCGTACTACAATAAAGTAAAATAGATATAAGAAATTGCTATTTAGTATCTAAAAAATATATATTTGCTTAATAAAAATACACACTTAAGTCTTCCTTTTTATCAAAAGCAGTAATAGCTTGATAAAATTACTGTTATGGTTTTAATAAACTATTTATTACTTAGTTAAGAATTGTTTAATCATAAAGAAATAAAGATATTTGCTGATAAAATAATATGGTTGAGTTAATGATTTAAACATGATGAATAAGATTCTTTTAATTTCAGATAATAAAAAACAGGTATCAAAGATTGATCAAATTCTAAATAAACATAGTGAAAAATTGATTGCTTTAGATTTGGAAGAAGATATTTTTCGCACGATAAAAAATATAGAATTAGATGCGGTTATTCTTGATTTGACAAGTAATAAGTTGGATATTGGGGCTATTTGCAGAAGAATAAAACTTCAAACTCAAGCTAAAAATCTTCAAATCATCTTAATTCTTAAGCAAAAATCTATTGACTCTGAACTTTTGAAATATGCAAATTCATATCTTTTTGATCCAATTGATAATGAATTATTGGTTGCTACAATTAATTCTTCAATACAATCAAAAAACTCCCTTGAAACATTGTCTAAAAATAATATAGATCTTGCCAAAAGTCTTTATCAACTTAATGTTTTGTATAATACAAGTACTCAATTGGCAGGCTCTTTAGATAAAACAAAACTTATAGATATTATGATGGATGGTTTGGAAAAGAGCTTAAGTTTTTCTCTTTGTTATTCTCTTGTGTTTAATGACCCTACAGATATAACCTTGATAATTAATTCTTTACATCCTATTTCTAGCAGATTAGAAGATGCAATTAAGCTAAGGGCTATTTTAAGTTATAAGACACTATTTTCTATAAATCCTGCTGTTGCTGATATTAAAGTTATAAAAAATGTAAAACATCAATTTGAAGAATATGACTTAAATGTATTTTCTTATGATAATCTCTTTGCTCCGATAAATATAAAAGATAAATTTTTTGGAATTATTGAAGTTTTTAGAGCAAATGACTTTGGGCAAGAAGATACTACTTGCTTTCAAACTTTAGTAAAACAGGCGTCCTTACCTTTAGAAAGCGCGATTTTATATGAAGAAATCAAAGATACTAATATAAAATTGGAAAAATTAGAAAGATTGAAATCAGAATTTATTTCAATTGTGTCTCATGAGCTCAGAACTCCATTAACAGCCATAAAAAATTCCCTTGATATTGTATTAAGTGGTAAGGCGGGTGACATAAACCAAAATATGGAAAAATTTGTAGGTATGGCTAAGAGAAATGTTACGAGGTTATCTGCAATCATTAATGATCTTCTTGATTTATCCAAGATTGAAGCAGGTAAAATGGAATTTCGCTTTGAAAAAGCAAATATTAATATTCCAATAGAATTTGTTAAAAACACATTTGAGAATTTGGCAAAAGAGAAAAATATAGAATTGCAATTAAATCTTGAAAAAGATCTTGACCATGTTTATATAGACGCTCAAAGAATAGAACAGGTTCTTACAAATCTAGTTTCTAATGCAATAAAATTTACACCGGAGGATGGTAAGATTTCTATTTCAACATCTAAAATATCGCGAGAAGAGATAATAAAAATAGAATTCTTTTCAGAGACACCAAAGTATTTAAGTAAAGAGTATGTGAAAATAGAAGTTGCTGATAGTGGTATTGGTATTGCTCATGAAGATATAAATAAGGTTTTTAATAAGTTTGAACAAATAGAAAATTCACTTAGTAGAAAAATAGGAGGTACAGGATTAGGACTGCCTATTGCTAAGCAGTTAATGGAAACGCATAGGGGTTTAATATGGCTTGAAAGTGAAATTAACATAGGTTCTAGATTTTCTCTTGCCATTCCTGTTTTGAATGATGAAGAAACATTTATTATGCAAATGGGACAGGATATTTCAAAAGCTAAACAAAACCATACAACTTTAGCATTAATTGCTTTGAGGGAAAATGCCTTATATAAGACGTCATTTATTGATAAAATAATTTCTGATGGTGTGATAAGAAAAACATCGAGCTCAAGAGATTTTTCATTTGTTAATGAAGATCAACGTTTTTATTTCTTCTACTCAATAGATATTGATTCGTATGCTCTTGACTTCATGAAAAAAAAGTTAGAAGGGTATCTAAGGCAAGGTGGAAAAGAAGCAAAAGAATGTGTTATATTGTATTCAACGGCTCTTTATCCTAACGATGCATTGAGTGCTGAGGAACTTATAAAAAAAGCAAAAGTATCTTTTAAAGAGGTAGATAATGAAGAAAATATTAATAGTTGATGATGAACAGGATATAGTAGAAACATTGCAGTTTATTCTTGAAGCTGAAGGTTTTGAGTGTCATAGTGCTTATGATGGTGAAACGGGATTAAACATTGCTAAAGAAATAAAACCTGATTTAATAATTTTGGATGTGATGATGCCTAAAATTAATGGGTATAAAATAAGTCGACTACTTAAATATGATAATAAATACAAGGATATTCCAATAATTATGATTACGGCTCGTTCTCAGGATGAAGATAAAGTTATTGGTGAAGAAACTGGAGCAAATGAATATATAACAAAGCCGTTTGAAATTGATTTTGTTGTTAGCCGAGTTAAAAGCTATTTGGGAAACTAGAATGGAATTTGTTAGCAATAAAACTCTTGAAAAGCTTAAATATGACCTCGTGAGAGATTCTCTAGTTAGTTTTGAAGACTTAGAGAAAGCTCAAGAAATTGCTTCTGCACAAAATGTTAACATTGGTCAAGTTTTAATTAGTTCTGGGTTGTTGTCAGAGAGTAAGCTGTTGAAGTTTTTGGAATCGAAGCTTCATATTCCTTATGTTGATCTTAAAGACTATGCTTTAGATACTAAATGCCTGGAACATATAAGCTTTAATGATGCTAATAAATATAAAATAATTCCTTTATTTAAAATAGAAAATGTCTTAACGGTTGCAATGGCTGACCCCTTAGACTTATTTGCTATTGATAAAATTGTTGAAAAAACAGGATGTGATATTGAACCTGTTATATCCACAGAGTCTCTTGTTTTATCTAAAATTGAAGAGTATTACAAAAATGATAGTTCGGTTGGCCAAATATTTATTGATGATAGTCAGACCAAATATGATTGGCGAGAAGAGTTGCACTCTGATAGTCTTTCAGACGAACATATACAGTTACTAATAAGGGCAATATTAAAGCAGGCTATATCAGAAGGAGTTCACGAATTATTTTTTGAGCATGTCCCTAATGGCTTAAGTGTAAATTTTAGAAATAACTCTCAAGTTACTCCAACCGGACAAATACCTGCTCTTTTGATATCTCCATTTATATCAAAATTGAAAGTTTTATCCTCTTTGGATCCGAATGTTAGTGAGCTTCCTCAATTGGGTAAGTTAATTTTTAAACTTGATGAAACCACTTTAGTTGCCAGTATTTCGGCATTTCCTACTATACAAGGAGAACGTATTTCTTTAAAAATTTATAAGCCGCCACGACGACTTTCTCAGATAGGATTTTCAGAGACGCAAATTAGTATTATAAAAAATTCAGTAGAGACTCCCGGAATTGTCCTTGTTTGTGGTTCTTCCCTTAGTGGGAAAACACATATTATCTATTCATTGCTGTCAGAAATTGCTTCGGCGGATAAAAACATAATGACAATTGAATCTATTGCAAAGTATAATCTTGAATATGTGCACCAAAGTGAACTCAATGAAAATATTGGATTTAATATAGACAAAGCTATGCGCTTTATAGAGTTTCAATCTCCTGATCTAATTTATTTTGAAGGAATTACTACAAAAGAAGGTCTAGACTATTTTAGTTCATTGGTTTTCAAGAATAGAACATTAATAACAGAATTTTTAACAGACAATATGGCTGACTTGAATAAAAAGCTTTCATATAATGATTTTGCTATGTTTAAACCATTAATAAATTGTTTGATTTTTATACACAGTAAAGATAGTATAGAAGTCTTTGATAGAAATGATCTTAGTAAATATCTGTCCTAGAAGGAGCTATTTACTGATTGCATCCAATATTTCTTCTTCAGTATCAACAATAGAAAATAGATTTTCGGGATCCGACCTTAATAACTTTGACTCGTATAATTTATTATATTGTTTTTCTAGTCCAGAAAAGAATTCTTTTCCTACCAGAATAATTTTTTTTGCAGGTTGATCTTTTGATTTGTATTCGTTCTTTTGTATTAATGATACAGCTTCTTGTATGGTTGTTGCACTTCCTGGGAAAATGACAAAAGTGTCTGCTGTTTTAGTAAATTTATTTATCCTCTCTTCTTCAGACTTTGCTTTTCCGATAGGTATACAGTTCTCAAGATCTTCATCTCCCCAAGCCGGCTCCATTACTATTGCTAAATTTTGGATTGGTTGTCCTTTTTCTGTATCTTTTTTAGAATACGTTTTAGCTGAGTCATATGCGGCTCCCATTATTCCATTTGAACCGCAGCCAGTTACGATATTATGGCCTGATTTAATTAAGTCTTTTGTTGTTTTTGAACATAGATCCATAGAGTTTAAAATTGCATCAGTTTGTTTTGAGCTTCCAAGAATTGCAACTGTTTTCCCCCTATTTTCTTGTGTCGTGTATTTTTTGTCTAAATAAGGTACATTTGCAAAGCCGGTGGAATTTCCGCTAAATGAAACCAAGTTAATTTTATTAATAATCATCTCTTCTCCAAATAAGTATAAAGTAGTTATCTTATAAAATGAAATGATTTTAATTTGCTATAAAATAATGTTTAAATATCTTTTTATTTACAAAACTTTATTCTGCCAATTTTATTTTTGATAGTTCTATTATTTGGTGGAAGTTAGGATGTTTCTCTGATAATTCTTCAAAAGTTCCGACATCAACCAATTGACCTTCATGTAAGTAAATTATCCTATCGCAATTTTTAAGGGTGCTTATTCTGTGAGCAATTGCGATTATTGTTTTATCCCCCTTTAAATGTGCCAATGTTGTGGTAAGTTCATTTTCTATTTTTACATCAAGGGAAGATGTTGCCTCGTCTAAAATTAAGATTTCAGGATTTCTATATAAAGCTCTTGCTATTCCTATTCTTTGTTTTTGCCCATGAGACAGTCCGGTGCCGTCTTGGTTCATTTTTGTATTAATGCCATTTGGCATTTCCATAATCTGTTCATATAGTTGAGCTTTTTTTAATGCTTCAATTACTTTATTTTCTTCAATTTCTTTTTCTTCTATACCCCATGCAACATTGCTAAAAATGCTTCCACCAATAGTATTTATTGTTTGTGATACATAACCTATAAGATTTTGAAATGTTCGCATATTTTTGCTGGTAAGCTTTATTCCGTCAACTATAATTTCACCCTTAGGCAGTAAAAGTCCCATGACGATATCTGCCAATGTTGTTTTTCCAGCTCCAGAAAGGCCGATAATTCCTATAAACTCACCTTTTCTTATCTCTAAATTTATATCATGCAAAACAGCATGCTCTTTATCATAAGAATATGAAATATGCTGCAATTCAATTGTTTTATTAAAGGGCATTCTTTCTTTTGTAGGTTCACTTATGATTGGGTCGTATTTTTTGTATTGGTCATATACTTCAATTAATTTATCAAGGTATTCTTTATAAATATTTATATAGTTAATGCACATTTGGCTTTTATATATAAGAGGAGCCATTCTGTACAATGAAATTGCAACAACACCAAATGCTATCATTATTTTTGTCGGGTCCCCACTATATTGGGTAAAAATTCCTACACAAAGAATTACCATAGTTAATACGAAGATGATTTCTATTACAAATTGAGGAATTATTGGAATTAGATTTAATTTCTCTGATAAAGGAATTAATTTTGCTGATATCTTTTTGTAGATACCATAGAAGAATGATTCACTGCCATTTATTTTGATGTCTTTTATGCAAGTCAGACTTGAAACTAAAGTATCGTAAGAGCCGCTCATTAGTTTATATTTTTCATCAGCAATTTCTTTCCCCTTTTTTCTAAATAGCCTGTTTTGGATAGATCCGGAAACGACAAAGAATATGACAGCTATAGTCGAATATAATGGTAATAAATATATTAACCACAAAAAGATTACGCTAACTACAATAGTATTTGATATAAACGTTATTACTTTAAACACAAAACAATCAAAAACTTGATCTACGTTATTTGTAATTTGAAAGATTCGTTGTGAATTCGATTGTTGCAGGTTTTCCTCATAAGGCGCATATAAAAAATACTTCATGAGTTTTTTGTTTACGCTTAGAGCCCACTCTTTCATTATTCTATTTTGCCAGTACATGTTGAATATCATGTAGATGTTTTTAAATAAAACAATTCCCACAAAAGCAAATCCAACAATGGTTAGTAAGTCATTGCTGTTGCTGATATTAAAATGTGTTCCAATCACCCTTAGGAAAGGATTAGTAACCATTTGTTTTGGGTTCATAATCAGTGCGATAAATGGAAATATTATGGTTACACTCAAAAAATCAAGAATGCTCGCCATAAAAGCTAATATAAGCATGTTAAATAGCTTTAGGTAATAGCCTTTTCCAAAGCGTTTTAAAAAATCTATAAATTGTATTAAAAACATCTATTATTCTTCCTCGAAAACAGTATAGCACATCTATTTTTATGGATATTCATATAGCTATAGTAGATGTCTTTTTACAAATATATTGTCATCATTTTTAAGTTTAGTCATTAGGTTTAAAGTGGTTTCATTGCTCTCTTTTAGCCTTGATAATAATAATGCACATTTTTCTCTTATCGTATAGTCATTGAAAGAAGATGTTTGACTTAAAATATCTTCAAGATTTTTAGTTAGAGTAATTTTGTCTGATAATGATACTAGCGCTTCTAAATTCCAATATAGACTAAATGTTTTTTTGTTTAAGAGGTAGCTTTTTTTCAAGTTATAAATTTTGAGTTCTTCAAGAGACATAAAAATTTTTTTGTATAGTTCTTCAATTATATAAATTTTATTATCAATATATTCGATAATTTCTACAGCATTCCTCGAGACCGAAGGATTAATATCTGTAATGGCACTCAGTAAAAATTCAATTATTTCTGATTGTTGAAAGAAGATTTTATAATTATTTTGTCTTATTAATTCATTTATTTTGAATGAAGCAGCTTCTCTTATAGGACCACCTTTTCCAACAAGATTTAAAGCAAGTAGAAATGATTCCTCTTCATTGTTAACCTTGTTTATGTTTATAATGCTGAGCTGTTTTTTTATCTCATCGTTTGAAGATAATTCTTTAATTAATTCCTCATGAGAAAAATTTATTGTACAGTACTTGTAAGCTGTTTCGGTTAGTTCTATATTATTAGAGATGTATAATTCCCAATTATTTTTCATATAACAAATATAGCATAATTGGGGATTAAAAAATTTATAAAATTGGGTTTAATTGTTTGTAAGTGAAGTATGTAACTAAATAGAGTATAAAAAATGAAAACAAGTGAGAGAAAGGGTAAAAGGATGAAAGACATAATTAATTTTTTTCAAGAAATTTTCATGATTAAAAAAGAAGAAACAATTTTTATTGGCTTATCTCAGTTCAAGACATCTAAAGTACCGATTGTACCTAAAAAACCACAGCCGAAAAAATCAGATGTTAAACTTTCAGATCTAATGAGACGTTCTGTATAGTGGCTTGTTCAAAAATATTAATTGCTTTATAATTTAGTAAATAGTTATTATGGAGTAAATTAATTATGAATATAGCTGGTATGATGAAGCAAGCACAACAAATGCAAAAAAAACTTCAAGATGCTCAGGCGGAGCTTGCAGATATTGATGTTTCTGCTGAAGCTGGCAACGGTGCAGTGGCTGTTGTTTGTAATGGTCAAGGAAAATTTAAGTCAATAAAAATAAAGCCAGAGGCTATTAACCCTGAAGATCCATCTTCTGTTGATGAGGACACAATTGAAATGCTTGAAGATTTGATCACTACAGCAATGAACCAAGCAAATAGTGATGCATCGAAAAAAATGGAATCGAAAATGAAAAGTATAACAGGTGGAATTAATATTCCCGGATTGTTCTAGAGATGCAATATACAAAACCACTTGCAAATTTAATTGAATTTTTTCAAAAATTCCCGGGTATAGGGCCAAAATCAGCGCAACGCATGGCTTTTCATTTGTTAAAAATGCCATTACATGAAGTGGAGAAGTTCTCTCAAGTGTTGGTTGATGCAAAGCAAAATATTCATTATTGCGAAGTTTGTTTTAATATGTCTGCTTCTAATCCCTGTGAAATATGCCAAAGTACAAGAAGGGATAGAACAATAATTTGTGTAGTTGCTGAAACTAAAGACTTGATTGCCATAGAAAAAACAAGAGAATATCAAGGTTTATATCATGTGTTGCAAGGCGTTATGTCCCCTATAGATGGAATAGGTGCTGAAGATATTAGGATAAAAGAGTTACTTCAGAGAATTGCTAAAGATGATGTTCAAGAAATAATATTAGCGCTTAATCCATCAGTTGAAGGCGAGGCAACCAGTTTATATCTTACAAAATTGATGAAGCCGTTCAATATTAAAATTTCAAGAATTGCCTTTGGGCTCCCAATAGGTTCTGATTTAGAATATGCTGATGAAATCACCTTGGCAAGAGCAATCGAAGGAAGACGACAAGTAGATTAATAGATAAATGTTAGGAAGAAACCATGGACAAAATTACAATTAGATCAGACAGAGACTCAGACTATACATTCACCTACAAAGGAGAAGAGGTCGTTTTAAAGGCAAGAAGTATTTTGAGTATTGCTAATGGTCTTAGTGATGTTGTTTTACCGACAACTACAATGAAAATAGCTAATAATTTGATAATAATCAAAGACTAGTATTCATATTTAATAGTATAAATAATCGGCGAATTAGTTCGCCGATTTTGTGTTTTTCTTATGTAATAGTAAAGACTAATTATGTTGATGAAGAATTTGTTGGGTATAAGCTGTCAAGAACGCTTGATGTATCGTCATCGGCTGACTCTGAACCATAGAATGTACTCATGCTTGAAGATCTGAATGATTTATATTTATTTTCCATTTGGTGCTTGTCGGATTCGATCCCGAATGCTGAAATTTCGGCGCTTGTAACTCTGCCATCTTTATCTTTATCTATTTGGTTGAAATATGTTAGAACAGTATCTGTTAGTGTGCTGCTACCGCCAGATGCACACAACTGGCTAATTTCATTATATGTTAACCCTTTTTGTTGCATTGCTGTTGTTAATTTTGTTATGTCTTTAGAGCTTATATTTCCATCTCCATCAGAATCTATGCTTGAGAAGTTAGAAGTTAAATAGCTCATAAAGGAGTTATTTGAACCTAGTAATGAAACTACTTCATCAGATGGGTCGGTAAGGGAGCTTAAGGATAATTTACCATTAGAACCACTAAGTGATAATAGTGTTGAATATGTACTGCTTAAACCGGCAGTAGCTGAGCTAAATAAGCTCTGTCCATTTAAATATGTCATTTTTGATACTCCAAAATTCTAACCTTCGCTTTATTATTTTAATTATATTTTTTACAAAGTAAACCATTTATATGGCTGAATTATAAATGGCTCTAACGAGTTATTCGTTAGAGCCATTTTAAGGAATATCAAAAACAAATTAGCTTTGCTTGCAGCAGCAGCTGCCTTTTTTTAGTTGTTTATATTTTTTTGATTCTTCTTTTGTTATTTCTTTGTATTTTTTCAATTGATCTTTTGTAAGTAATTCTTTTAAGTTTTCTTGGTAACAAGCCCATTTTTCTTTTATGTCTTTTTTGACATTTTTAATTGTTTTCTTCTGATTTTTAATTTCTTGAGGAGTTGCACATCCTTTAATCATTTCACAAAGTTTTTGTTTTTCACATGCTAGACGTTTTTTAATACTTTCAGTGTCACATAAATATTTATTGTAAATGCAATTTGCTTTATCAAATTGACATTGATTCAAGCATAATTTTTTAAATAAATCACATTGAGAAAGCTGATAACAATTTGATTCTTCTTTTATAACAGCTTCGGTTGGAACCTTGCATCCACATGAGTTGTTTTCAACATTTGTACAAGGTGCCGGGCATGGTGGTGGACAAGGTGTAGCACATGGGGGTGGACAAGGTGGTGTTACATTTGGGGTAGTACAAACTGGAGCCGCAGGTGCTTCACAAGGTGGGGTACAAGGTTTAGTTGTGGTTTTGCATGGACAAGCTGCTTCTGAAGCCATAGCGCTAATAAATACCATGCTACAAAGTAAAAGTGACAGTTTTTTCATTCGATTCTCCTTTATCTCTCGTAGTGCTCAATTTCCTTTTTGCTAATGTAAGTATTATAAAATTTATTGAAATTTGCTATTAGATTTTAAGGTGATCTTTTAATTGATAAGGTGGGTAATATAAAAATAAAAATTAGCGTGTATGTTTCTTCTAGTGCACTAAAAAAGGAGATGAAAAACATCATCTCCTTTAATCTCTTTTTATCAATTAGTGAATAACTATTTGATTTCGATTGTAGCGCCAGCTTCTTCAAGTTTTTTCTTGATTTCTTCAGCTTCTTCTTTTTTGATGCCTTCTTTAATAGCTTTAGGTGCTGCATCTACTAGATCTTTAGCTTCTTTTAGTCCAAGACCAGTAATTGCTCTAACCTCTTTAAGAACGTTTATTTTGTTAGCACCAGCAGAAGCCAAGATAACAGAAACTTCTGTAACTTCTTCAGCAGCTTCAGCAGCAGGGGCTGCAGCAGCAACAGCTACAGGAGCAGCAGCAGAAACGCCGAATTTTTCTTCCATAGCTTTTACTAATTCAGCAGCTTCGATTAATGTTAATTTTTCAATTGATTCTAAGATTGATTCTACACTCATTTTAATTCTCCTTTTTTATTATGTGTATTATTGTCGTTAATTTTACCTATGCGATTAGGCAGATTTTTGTTTTGCAACTGCATCTACGGCTCTTACTAAACTGCTCATTACAGCGTTTACAGCGCCAGCGATACCTGTTGCAGGTGAATTTATGCAGCCAAGCATTTTTGCATAAAGTTCTTCTTTTGAAGGAAGTTCTGCAAGTGCTTTAGCATCTTTTGCATCCAATAATTGTCCGTCAAGTGCTGCAGCAATAATTTCACCTTTTTTCTTTGTTTTGATGAATTTAGCTACAATTTTTGCAGGTGCTGCTTGATCTCCATAACCAAATGCTATAGCAATTGGCCCTTTTAGAGAGTCTGTAAGGACTTCAAATTCAGTACCTTTTACGGCTAATTTTGCTAATGTATTTTTAGTAACCATATAGTCACTGTTTTCTTTTTGAAGTTCGCGACGTAAAGTCGTGATTTCTTCCACAGAAAATCCTCTATATTCTGTTACTAGAGCCACAGTAGCTTGGTTGACCTTTTTTTTGATTGCTTCAACTTTGTCTTGTTTAAAGGCTTTAGTTGCCATGATATGCTCCTTTTTAATTTGTATCGACCTTAATTTTGTAACGTAAAAAATTACGTTTTGAACCTTCAAAGCGTAAATCACAATCTTTTATTATTTAATAGTTTGACTATTTAAAAGTTTAATGATCCTAGGCTGGGTTTTCTTTTAAGGCTTTCGCCCCCTAGCTTTCTTCGGTTCGTTTAATTATGTTATGTAAAACATGTTTTAAAATCAAGCACCATGTTAAATTTAGTTAATTTTCAAAAAAATGACTCCATTTGGTAATTCTGTTGCAAATAAGAAGAGAGAGTTTTTTGTTTAAAAGTTTTTTTGAAAATAAAAATTATTCAAGGTACAATTATTTTTTAATTTATGTAACAAAAAAGTGATTTACAAATATTAAATTTATTTATACAATGTCAGAGTACTTAAAAATAGGAGGACTATACCATTAGTAGAGATTTTAACCAAGGCGGCCCGTTAATTAACAGAAATATAAGATCAAAAGATGTTAGGCTTATTGATGATGAAGGAAATAACCATGGAGTTATTTCTACGCTCAAAGCCTTAGGAATGGCCGAAGATAAAGACTTGGATCTGGTAGTTGTTTCTCCTAATCAAGAACCTCCTGTAGCAAAAATAATGGACTACGGAAAATATAAATACGAAGTTGAAAAAAGAGCTAAAGAAGCAAAGAAAAAACAACATACGGTTGATGTTAAAGAAATAAAAATCAGGTACAAAATTGATGTACATGATTATAATGTAAGAATTAAAAACATTAAGAAATTTTTGTTGGGCGGAAATAAAGTTAAGATAGTTGTAATGTTGCGCGGAAGAGAAATGCAGCATAGCAAATTGGCTTTTGACTTGGCCAACAGATTTTTGGCAGATCTTGAAGGTGAGGCTATGACAATAGAAAAAAAACCATCATTGGATGGAAGAAATGTTGTTACCATGCTTGCACCAACTCATGTTTGATTTAAAATTAAATTATAACCAATAGCTTGATGTTGTGGAGGCATGTCATAACCGTCAGCTTTGGCTTTGGTTTTAACCAGAGAAAGTAACATAATGTAGAAGGAGAAAACTATGCCTAAAATGAAAACTCACCGTGCTGGCGCAAAAAGGTACAAAGTTACTGCCAGTGGTAAAATTCTTAGAAGACAGGCTGGTACTAAGCATTTATTGCAACATAAGGGTACTAGCAGAAAAAGAAGACTTTCTTCAATGGTACAAGTTTCAGATACTCATTTGAAGCTTATATCAAAAGAGTTACCTTACAAAAAGTACTCACGTTAGTTTAAGAAATGAAGAAAGGATTATAAAATGAGAGTTAAACGTGGAAACGTCTTAAGAAAAAGACATAAAAAAATTCTAAAATTAGCTAAAGGTTTTAAAGGCGCAAGAAGCAGAATATTCAAGGTTGCAAATACTGCTGTAATGAAAGCTTTGAAATATCAATACAGAGATAGACGCCATCTAAAAAGAAATATGCGTCGTTTATGGATTGTGAGAATTAATGCTGCTGTTAGACAACATGGTTTGAGCTATTCTAAATTTATGAATGCTCTTAAAAGATCAAATGTTACAGTTAACAGAAAAATGTTATCTGAGATGGCTGTAAATGAACCTGAAGCATTTGCTGTTGTTGTGGAAACCGCAAAAGCAGTAAAATAATTAGATTTAGACTATTAATTTAATAAGAGTCCTAAGATTTAGGGCTCTTTTCATTTATATGAATGATATTTCTGTTTTTATCTTAATTTTTTTGTTTTTAATTACGACTTTTCAATTAGAGAAATTGGAGAGAAGTAACTTATGGAAAATACATTAAATGGCATTTTAATTGTTCAAGATGATCTACAAAAAATAGTAAATTTTTCTGAAAAATGTTTGAAGGCAGGGATAGACGAATCAGGAATTTACGCAACGGTTTATGCGACAGATATTTATAGGCTGCTAAGTACTAAAAATATTTCTACAATAATTATTGACTCAGAGTTTTATAACTTGTCTACTGCAGCAACACTTGCGAAATTTTCTGCAGAAAAAGGGCTTCAGGTTTTGCTTGTGACCTCAAATAGATTCAAAAAAACCATAAGGATGATAATGGATAGAAATTTGAGATACATAAATCCTAATATTTCTTACAAAGATTTGGGTATAATTCTCAAGCCTACAATTAATTCAGCTATTCAAAAGGTTGTACATTTATAATCCTTTTAATGAATTTTGTTAAGAATAGATGATATTTATACACTTTAAAGATACTTTGTGTGTTGCTGGATAATTGGTGCAATTATTCTTTAAAAGTTTGTCTAGACAGTAATTTTTTATATTATTTTAAAGTTAAAAAATCTTAATAAAAATTTTATATATACGTTATATATATCGGCTTTTGGGAAATATAATAATATAGCCAATTCTCTTTATTACTTATTTCCTCCACTCCTTTTCTCCATGACAAATTTTGCCGCAGATGCGGCCTTTTTTTTGCATTCTTTTATTACAGATTCATCCAATTAAGTCAAAGCTTCTTAATTTTTGAAATCTTGGTGTTTTTTCAACTATTTCATCTATATTTGGCAATTTTTCAGGTGTGATAACAGGAATCCCATTTTCTTTTGCTATTGTTATTTCTTCTATCATTCCGCCAATTGGTTTCCCAAAAACGCAAAGCGCATCGGATCTTTTTACTAGTTCTCTTCCTGCATTCAAAATCATTTTTCTTTCCTCTGGCTTAGAATCGTCAGCAAGAAAGCATGCTTTGTCATGAAGCAATACCGGAATGTCTCCATTTGCAACCACTTGTTTTGCATAGCCTATGGCTTTTTGCATATTCATTCTTATATGTGTTTGAAAGTCGATATTATCTTTATTGTTTTGGTCATAGTCACTTGCTAGGGAAGAACATACATATACTAATTTATTTGTTCCAAAACTTATATTTTTATTATTGTTTTGCACACTTGTAACACTAAAAATTTTCATATTTTTCTGCCTAATTTTCAATATGTTATTACTATACAATATTGAAAATGGCAAAGGAAATATTTTACTAAAATCGTAATACTTTTTTACTAAAAATAATTATACTAAAACTAGCTCGTTTTCTTCTGCAACCGAAACATATTTATACCCGGACATTTCTGCGATTTTTCTGCCCCATTCGTCTATTATTTCATCAATTTCTTGGTTGTAAGAAATCAATTCGCCAACTTCAACGATAATTTTGGCTTTGAATGGAATCCAGTTGTATTCTTCAACACCTACAATTGAAATTGGTAAAATATCAGTCTTTACGGTCTTTGCTATTGCTGCGAATCCTTTGTTTACTTTTTCAATTGTTCTGTTTTTTCTTATTCCACCTTGTGGAAAAATGCCCAAAATCCAGTTTTTAGTTTTAAATATATCCAAAGCTGTTTTGATTGTAGAAACTTCTAATTTTTCTCTATTAACAGCGAATGCCCCAAGAGCGTCAATTGTCTTGGCTAATTTTGTGTTTTCAAATAACTCTTTTTTTGCCATAAATGCTAAGGGTTTTTTTATTGCATATGCGGCAATGAATGGATCGAAATAAGAGATGTGATTTGGAGAGCATATGAATTTTTTATTTTTAGGGACATTCTGTGCACCTCTTAACTCTATTTTATAAAATAGCCACAAAACAGGTAGAGCAACTATATAAACCCCAAATAATTGAAATAAATATTTTTTCCAATGAAAATTTTTTGCATATCTTCTTGTATAATTCTCGCTCATAACCGTTTATCTTTATTTCTATCTCTCTTAATTATATAATAAAAATACTTGCGTATATTTTAGGTAAGTGCCGGTGAACAACCAGTTAATTCATCAATTGCTTTGCACCATTTTTCAATCATTTCATCGATGTTTTCGCTATAGGGAATTAGTTCTCCGATTTTTACCACTATTTTTCCCGTAAACGGTATCTTTACGTCCTTATCAGCACCAATTATCGCAACAGGTAATATGTCCGATTTTGTTGCTTTTGCAAGAGAAGCAAAACCTCTTGAGATGTTTGCCATTTTTCCATTTAGCGCCCGAGTTCCCTGAGGAAATAGTCCAAGTTTCCAATTTGTATTTTTAATTCCAAGAGCCGTTTTTATCGTGGAAACTTCAAGCTTTTCTCTATTAACAGCAAATGCTCCACACCAATCCATTAATAATCGGGAGAAGAACTTTTCAAAAAGCTCTTCCTTTGCCATGTAAGCAATTGGTGTTCTTAGTGCTTGAATCATAATAAATGGATCTTTTGAGGAAATATGATTTCCTGCAACAATAAATCTTTTGTTTTTGTCTATATTTTTTCTTCCGATGACCTCAAGTCTATACATTATTCTTATATATAGTCCAAAAGTCCAATTGCACACTATTTTTTGAAATAGCGCTCTCCAAAAATTGAATTCTTTAGTTGTTCTTTGTGAGAATTTTTTCGTCATGTTTGTTTCCGTATTTTTATATTTGCATTTTTCTAATAACAGTATATCAATAAAGCAGATATTTTGCACAAATATGAAAGAATTATTTCTTTCTATTAAGCTTGTAACAACAAGCTTTTTTCATTCTTGTAACTTGATTATATATCATGTTTAATTTATAACTATCTTATAGTTTAAATTTTAGTTAGTTAAAAAGAAGAGGAGCTTAAACTATGGCTAAAAAAGTTGCAATAAACGGTTTCGGAAGAATCGGCCGTAACACATTAAGAGCTGCTATCAGAGATGGCATTTTTGAAAAAATCGATTACGTTGCTATTAACGATCCAGGTCTAACACCTAAAGATGCTGCACACGTTTTTAAATTTGACTCAGTTATGGGTAGATTTAATGGTGAAGTTGTTGCTGAAGAAGATGGTTTGGTAATCAACGGTAAAAAAATATTGTTCTTCGCTGAAAAAGATCCAGCTAATTTACCTTGGGCAAAATTAGGCGTTGAAGTTGTTATTGAATCAACCGGTTTCTATACAGATGCTGAAAAAGCAAAAGCTCACATTACAGCTGGTGCTAAAAAAGTTATAATTTCTGCACCTGCTAAAAATGAAGATATCACAATTGTACTAGGTGTTAATGAAGATAAATATGATACTAACGTTCATAACGTAATATCAATGGCTTCTTGTACAACTAACTGTTTAGCACCTGTTGCTAAAGTTGTTCTTGAAAAATTTGGTATTGTTAAAGGCTTAATGACAACAACACACTCTTATACTGGCGATCAGAGACTTCTTGATGCTGGTCATAAAGACCCAAGAAGAGCTAGAGCTGGTGCTTTGAATATTGTTCCAACTACTACGGGCGCTGCTAAAGCTGTTGCGTTGGTTCTTCCTGAATTAAAAGGTAAATTGAACGGTTTTGCTTTAAGAGTTCCAACTCCAGATGTTTCTGTTGTTGACGTTGTTTTTGAAACAGAAAAACCTGTAACTGCTGAAGCATTAAATGCGGCATTAAAAGAAGCTGCTGATGGTAAAATTCTTGCTTATGAAGAAGCTCCACTGGTTTCTTCTGACTTTATCGGATCATCTCAATCTTCAACAGTTGATGCAGCATTAACAATGACCATGGGTGATAATATGGTTAAAGTTATTTCTTGGTATGATAACGAAATGGGTTATTCAACAAGATTAGCTGAAACAACATTAATGGTTGCTAGCAAGCTGTAATCGGGTAAGCTAAAAATCTTAAGAAAACCGCTTCTATAATGAGGCGGTTTTTTGCATTCTAATCTAATAAATCTTTTAAGCTTTCATGCAGGGCAAGCTTTGCTGTCCTGATGGGGGATGAGTATGATGTCCCCTTTATTAAACAGGGAACCGAATTCATAAATCTTAAAAGTTCTGGAGGATATTTTACATCTATACCACTTGTTCCTGTTATATTTACACCATTTTTTCTTTTTATAAAATCAAAAATTCCTTGCTCATAATGTTGAACACCTTTATAGAATCTAGATGCTGAGAAATCTGCTATATCACCTTCTTTATTCAATGCGCCTACTCCCTCGCTGCTGAATAAAATTGTTTGTAAGTTGAATTTATCTTTTCCGTCATTTCCTGCAGAGCATAGTATTCTTGTTCCTTTTGAGGTTATATTATCATGTCTTATTTTGTCATGATAAAAACCAAAGCTTTTTACTTTTATACGATTTGTTTTTTCAAGCCCTATTCTTTTATTTGTATTTATTTCAAAAAGCGTTAGTGGCTTTTCTATCCCAAAGGAGCAATTTAAAAAATCTATTTTCTCTCCTAGGTTAATCCTCTTAAGTATATCTTCAAGAGCAGCATTGACTTTTCTGTTATCTATATTAGGATTCCCGAGGCTTCCCCCATCATAGCGTAGGAGTTTTATACACGGATTGTATGCTTCTAAAAATTTTTGAACAATTTCACCGTGTTTTAAGAATGATATACTGTGGCTTTTATTGGAGAAATCATCAATAATTGCAATTGTTTTTGGCGCGATAGAGGCTTCTTGTAAAAACATTCCTTCATTATTTAATATTCTTAATATTACATTACCTTTACTGTCTGTTTCTTTGTGTATTAAGTGGTAAGTTTTGCCAGATTCTGGATTTTGGTATATATACTTCCTTATTTCATTGTTCCTTAAAATTTCCAAGTCACCTTGAGAGGCTTTGCTGAAGCTGGTATCAATGCCTTTTCGGATATTATGTACTGCTAATCGATTCATCTTGACGGAGAGAATTTCGTTGGGCGTATTGGGAGGAAAAACTATTCTGACTCTTGTTTTTATTGCATCACATATCTCTTTAGGTAAAGGTTTCTCTTGTGAAGCTATTTGACTTGTTTGATTTTTACCTAGTTCTTTTTTTATGGCTTTGGCTGTCTTTTCAAAAGTATAGTCAGTAATTTTTGAAACTTGCATCGTAATGGTCCTTTTTTCTTTTAAAACATGAGCATATTTAAATTTGTTAAAAACTTACAAATTACTCTTATTGTTTTTTGACTTTTTTTAAAATGTAAATATGATTTTATTAGGTTGCTGGAATGGTTTTGTTAAATGTTTGATTTAAATAAAAAAAATTATGCTTTTACCTTAGTTGAAGTCTTGTTAACGTTGGTAATTGTTGGCGTAGTCGCGGCTATGCTTATCCCCACTCTCATAACCTACATTAATAGAACGGCATTTAAATCTGCTTATAAAAAAGCTTATGCTAATACAATAAGTGCTTTTGATCGTGTTGCATCAGATAATGGCGGAAACATCAAAGGCGTGTGCCAAAATAGTGTTGAATTTAGGGATTTATTGTCTTCTTATATGCTGAAAGTTAAGACGTGTGATCAAGGTTATTCTCAAGGTTGCAGATATTCTAGTGCTACAGGACAAAATGGACAAGTTGATTCCGGCTTGTCTTGGGCGGAGAATTCACCTGCAGTGGTTCTTAATGATGGAACAATTATGCAGTTTTACTTATCAGCGCCAGATTGTTCTGATGGAGTGCATGGATGTGGTTTCGTCACAATAGATGTTAATGGAATGGGGCAACCAAATAGGGCCGGAGAAGATGTTTATATGTTGCATATTAAATCCGATTCAATAAAACCGTTTGGCTCTCCTGGTGATGGTTACGTAAATGACTGTGATACATACAACTCAATGGGCTGGACCTGTGCGTTTGATCGTTTAAATGATTAGTTCTTAAAATTCTAAAGTTGATCTTTTTGTTAAAAGATGATTTCAGATATGAATTCCTTTACAATTCTTTTTTATAAAATAATCGTAAATACAACGGTTTTTTGTCTTGCGTTAAAAAATGTAAAGTTAACATAAGCAGTGATTTGTTTTGAAAATTATTCTGCTTGCGATACAATATATAGGCTAGCTATGTAAGAATCGGATATTTAAAGTGGGATTAACGTTTCAAGAATTAATTTTAAATTTATCTAAATTTTGGTCAGACTATGGTTGTATAATTCAGCAGCCTTATGATATTGAAAAAGGTGCAAGTACAATGAATCCTGCTACTTTTTTGCGTTCATTGGGTCCTGAACCTTGGAATACTGCAATGGTTGAACCTTGTCGTAGGCCTACAGATGCTAGATACGGCGAAAATCCAAATAGGTTAGGACATTATTTTCAATACCAAGTTATACTGAAGCCATCTCCCGATAATGCGCAAGAGTTGTACTTAAAGAGCTTAGAGGCTATGGGGATAGACTTATCAAAGCATGACGTCAGATTTGTTGAAGACAACTGGGAATCTCCAACCCTCGGTGCGGCTGGAGTCGGTTGGGAAGTCTGGTTAGATGGGATGGAAATTACTCAATTTACTTATTTTCAACAGGTTGGTGGTTTAGAGATAAAACCGGTTGCATTAGAGCTTACATATGGGCTTGAAAGAATTGCGATGTATTTACAAAATGTTGACTCAGTCTATGATGTAATGTGGAATAAGGAATTGAAGTACGGTGAAATCTATCTTCAAAATGAAATAGAACAATCAAAGTATAATTTTGAACAGTCTAATGCAGGGCGATTGTTTAAAATGTTTGACTTGTATCAAGAAGAAGTAGATGCATGTTGTGAAGCAAGTTTAGTTTTGCCTGCATATGATTATGTATTGAAATGTTCTCATACGTTTAATTTGCTTGATGCAAGAGGTGTTATAAGTAAAGATGAACGAATTAATTATATAAATCGAGTGAGAAGAATGGCGGCAAGTATTGCCAAACTATATGTTGAACAAAGAGAACAACTCGGTTACCCGTTGTTAAAACATCAATCAAAGGATTGTGAAAAAGTATACACTAGGTAGTATTTTGCTTTCGTTGAGGTGTGTTGATGGCGAAAGAGTGCTCAAATATAAGGAATAAAAATGAATAAAGATGTAACAGAAGCAGGGTTAGTAGAAAATTTTGTATCTAAATTGCTTAAGAAGAAAAATCCGGATGATTTAATAGCTCAGTCAAAAAAAGATGGGTTGACAAAAACATTGACGGCATTTGATTTAATTGTTCTTGGGATTAGTGCTGTAATTGGCTCTGGAATTTTCGTAATGATAGGCTCGGCTGCTTTAGGAACGTCTGATCACATAGGTGCTGGACCTTCTTTAGTGGTTTCAATAGTGCTTGCGGCTATTGCATGTATTTTTCCTGCTCTTTGTTATGCGGAATTTGCTTCAATGATTCCTGTTGCTGGTAGTGCTTATACTTATACATTTGCTACAATGGGTGAGTTAGCTGCTTGGATGATTGGTTGGATTTTGATGCTGGAATATGCAATTGGTAATATTACTGTTGCTTCTAGTTGGACTGGCTATGTATTTCAATTATTGCAAGGTTTTTCTAAATGGTTACCTTCCTGGCTTGTTAATCCTCCATTATGGTTAGTCAATGACTATAGTTCGGCTTGTGTAAAATATGCTTCAATGGGGTTGGATCCTGCGCATGAAATACCAAAGTTGTTTGGTTTTATACCTTTTTGTTTAAATGTACCCGCAATATTTATAATTTTATTTTTAGCTTCTGTTTTAACAAAAGGAACAAAAGAATCTACAAAAATGGCTACAGTTATGGTTCTTACAAAATTAGCTGTAATTGCTCTTTTTGTTATCGTGGGTGCTTTTTATGTTAAACCTTCAAATTGGGTGCCATTTGCTCCTAATGGGTTGAGTGGTATTGTTCTTGGTGCATTTGTTATCTTTTATGCTTATATTGGATTTGATGCTATATCAACAGCTGCAGAAGAAACAAAAAACCCTCAAAAGGATCTTCCTATTGGTCTTATTGGATCTTTAATTTTGTGTTCTATTATCTATGGAATAGTTGCACTTGTCTTTACTGGATTGATTCCATATGGATCCAATGTCGATATGCATGCCCCTATTGCATACGCAATGAGGTTAGTCCACCAAGACAATGTTGCGGGCTTGATTTCTATCGGTGCACTTGCTGGGTTGACTTCAGTCTTGTTGGTTTTACAGTATGGAACAACCAGAATATTATATGCAATGACAAGAGATAACTTTTTCCCTAGTGTTATGAAAAAAATGCACCCTAAATACAATACTCCATATGTTATAACATGGTCTACAGCTATTTTAGTTGTGATTGGCTCTTTGTTTATGGATATGAATGTGGCAGCAGAGCTGTGTATTTTTGGAACATTTACCTCGTTCATAATTGTTTGTGTTGGAGTTCTTATTTTAAGAAAGACAGATCCCGGAAGAGAAAGACCTTTTAAAGTTCCGTTTTGCCCATGGTTTCCTATTCTTGGGATAGTTATTTGCGGATATTTAATGATTTCAGCAATGAAAGACTTACAAACTTCTGCTCTATTGTTCCCGGTCTGGTTATTGGTTGGTGTCATTATTTATTTTTCGTATGGATACCAAAAAAACAGACGCGTTGAGGCGAATGAAAAAAATGCTAAGCAAGTGTCTGAACAGAATGTTGCTGAAGGACAAACCCAAGAGATTATACTTTAGTTATAAGTATTTCTATCTGTAATATAGTTAATTATTTATTTAAGTAAATTTATAATATATATTACAATAGGGATAATCATAGTATGTACAAAATCAGAGCTACGCAACAAGAGATAGTTGTAGATTTTTCTGGGGCGCATATTATTGCTTCGGATACAGACTCTCTTAGAGGCCTGCTTAATGAACATAATAAAAATATTGTTTTCAACTTAAATAATGTTGAAAATGTTTGTAATGACTTTTTCTTCTTATTAAAAGACCTTTCTTTTAATAAAAAAATATCTATTCATACCCTATCATTTCATATAAATCTTCTACTTTTTATAATGAATTATGGGCAATTTGTCGACTTATACATGAGTGAATCCGACTATAGAGAATCAAAGCGTAGCCTTGTAAATAGAAAGTTCAGATTCTGTAGTTGATCTTTATTTATAGAACTTTGATATTATAGGGTGCCTGTATTCTGCAAGATTTATTGATTTAGAATCTACTATTATGGATGGTGGCAATATATGCCATTTGAAAATAGCTTTTTGTACTTTGTCAAAAAATTTATTTAGCCACTCCTTTTTTTGACTATGTGTTACAGCTTCTTTTTCTTCATATACAAATTCGTGTTGTAGTAACTCATCAAATCCATAATTTAAATTCTCAACTAGCCAAATAATTTCGTCTAAAAATTCATATGGCATATTTTCCTCTTCAGCAGTTACTGTTCTTGTTTTATCTTCACTCAGCTTCAGTTCAGCCCCTGGAGGTTTTTCTAATATGGTTTGGGGGATAGCGTTTTTTATTTCTCTTGATTTATTTAGATAGTCAGCCAAAGAAAACAATTTTGTTTTTGTTACATCAGCAATTGGCGCAAAACCACCGGACATGTCTCCATTTATTGTTGCATAGCCGATGTATAATTCGGATTTATCGCTAGTTGCTATTGGTAACATTCCTTTAAATTCATTTGATATGCTCCATAGAGTTGTTGCTCTTAATCTAGCTTGAACGTTTTCTATAGTTGTGGATTTATTGTATTTTTCGAAGTTAATAGAATCAAATACTTTTGTAAGGTCCTGCTTTATTAATTCAACCTCTTGAGCAATTGGTACTTCAATAAATTTTATTCCTAGATTTATTGCTAATTCCTTCGCATCGTTTTTACTTTCATCAGATGTTATTTTTGTTGGCATAGAAACGCCAAGGACGTTATTTGGACCAAGAGCATCTGCCAATAAAACAGCGCAAACCGAAGAGTCTAGGCCACCTGAAAGTCCCAAAACTGCTTTTGAAAAACCATTTTTATTGAAGTAACCTCTTATAGCACATATGATACTTTTATAAGTGCGATCTAAATCGCTATCATAGTCTAGATTAAACCTTTTTATTTCTCCAAAACTTTTTTCGAGACCTTTGGGTAATATGCTTATTTCTCCACAATAGTCTTGTGTTATTATGAAGTCTTCTTCAAAGTATTTGCCCCTGGCTGTTAAAATACCGTTTCTATCATATATTCTTGACGCACCTTCGAATGATAAATTATCAGCGTATCCTGCTTGGTTTACGTATATATAATTCACCTTATATTTTTTTGCAATAAATGAAAATAAGTTGTGTTTTAATTTTTCTTTTCTTGTTCTTGATGGAGAGTAAGAACAATTTATTATTGTGTCTGGTTTTTTTTGCATTATTTCTGCAATTGGGTCTCTGTTGTATAAAGGCGAGTCGAAAAACTCCATGTCATTAAAACTGTCTTCACAAACAATTAGGCCAAATTTTTCTCCATTTATTTCAAATAGGTCAGCTGTTTTTTCCGCGGATTCGAAATATCTATAGTCATTGAACTCAGCATAATTAGGTAAGAGTATTTTTCGTGCAGTTTCTATGTGTTTACCATTTTGTAAAACAGCTACAGAATTATAGTAAGGCTTTTTGTTTTTATTGTTATTAGGCTCTGCGAATCCCACAAGCGCAGTAATTCCTTCTGTGAGGTCTGTTATTTCCTGTAGTGCCTCAATCTGGTCTTTTATTATAGATTTGTGTTTCATAAAGATATCGCCAAAAGGATATCCAATGAGTATTAGTTCGGGAAAAACAATAAGATCAGAGTTTTCTTTTTTTGCTCTTATGATTGATTCTTTTATTTTATTAGCATTGTATTGTATATTGCCTGGGATCGGGTCAATTTGTGCAAGCACTATTTTATTCATAATTGTCTTTCCATCTTCCATTTTAAACAGTATAAGATTTTTTCTTTTTCTATAATTACATCCTAAATAAAAATAATCAAAGAGTTCAATTTTTAATAAATGTAAATTTGGGTTTTTCATCTGCAAATATGTTTATTTGATATATAAATAATTGATTTTTGATTAAAGTCTCTTGTATAATATTCTTTATAAATATAATTTTAATGATAAAAAGCAAAATAATCTTTTTCCCCTAAAAATTTAAATGTTTTAATATATTTTCTCATTTGACCTTTAGCCTTGCTGACGTATTATTGAGAGAGGTAGAAAGCGAGTATACCATGCCTGAAGAACGTAAAGTTTATACAAAAGAAGAAATCAAAAATATAGTTAGTAAAAATAATGTTGAATTTATAAAATTGCAATTTTGTGATTTAAATGGTCAGTTGAAAAATATTGCTGTTCCGACTTCACAGATTGATAAAATCTTGAATAATGAATATATGTTAGATGGTTCTTCAATTAAAGGATTTAGAAGTATAGAAACGTCGGATATGTTTTTCTTCCCTGATGTTTCAACTTTTGCAATTTTTCCTTGGAAGGATGATAAAAGTGAAGAAACCAACGTAGCAAGGTTTATTTGCGATATACATAATCCTGACGGAACGCCGTTTGAGGGTTGTCCTCGTTCAAATTTAAAAAGAGTTATGAAAAAGGCTAAGGATCTGGGCTTTGTTATGAATGTTGGTCCAGAGGCTGAATTTTTCTTGTTTAAAAAAGATGTTGATGGCAGACCAACAACTATTCCAAATGATAAAGCCGGTTATTATTCAGTTGCTCCAGAGGACAAGGGCGAATCTGTAAGACGTCAGATGGTTAGAATGCTTTCTAAGATGGGCATTGAGGTGGAAGCTAGCCACCATGAAGGTGCTGTTGGACAACATGAAATAGACTTTAAGTATGCTGATGCTCTTACTACAGCAGATAATATTGTTACATTGAAATATGCGGTAAAAGCAGTAGCTGCATTAAATAATCTTCATGCAACGTTCATGCCAAAACCAGTCTTTGGCATAAATGGATCCGGGATGCATTGTAATTTATCTTTGTTTAAAGATGGCGAGAATGCTTTTTATGATAAATCAAGAATGTATGAATTGTCAGAAACCGCCCTGTATACTATTGGAGGGCTTTTAGAGCACGTGAAGTCTTTTACGGCTGTTACAAATCCTTTAATTAATAGCTACAAAAGGCTTGTTCAGGGCTATGAAGCTCCTGTTTATCTTGCTTGGTCTATAGCAAATCGTTCGGTATTAATAAGAGTCCCCGCAAAGAGGGGTAATTCAACCAGAGTTGAATTGCGTTCGCCTGACCCAAGTTGTAACCCATATTTAGCGCTTGCTGTTATTCTTGAAGCTATCATCGATGGCATTCAAAATAAAATCAAACCTCCGCTTCAAGTTGAAAATAACATTTACAAAATGGATGATAGAGAAAGAAAACGTGCAAAGATTGAAGCATTGCCTGGAAGCTTAATTGAAGCTTTGGAGCTTATGCGAAAGAGCAGTGTTGTAAAATCGGCCTTGGGAGAACACATTTTTACTGAATTTGTCTCTTCTAAGAGAAGAGAGTGGGCTGGGTATAGAACTTATGTTTCCCCATATGAATTAGATTTATATTTAGAAAATTATTAAAGGAATAAAGATTATGCAAATTACACTGGCAGATTATTTAGTAAAAAGGCTGAAAATGCTGGGAATCCGAGATGTGTTTGGATTGCCTGGCGACTATAATTTTAATATTTTAGATGCGATAGAAGACTCTGAAGGCATAAATTGGGTTAATTGTACAAATGAATTGAATGCTGCGTATGTAGCTGATGGGTATGCAAGAGTTAATGGCTTTGGTGCAGTTGTAACAACATTTGGTGTTGGGGAACTAAGCTCTGTGAATGCCATTGCTGGTTCTTTTGCAGAGAATGTGCCGGTTATGAAAATTGCAGGTGTGCCTAAGACTAAAATGATAGAAAATAATGTTGTATTGCATCATAATTTTGCGAATCCTGATTATTATGCTTTTGAAAGAGTGTACTCTAATGTAACTGAGACAACGGCATTTTTAAACAAGGATAACGCTAAGAGTGAAATAGACAGAATTATAGAAGTTTTTGTTAAAACAAGAAGACCTGTTTATGTTGCAATCCCTGCTGATGTTTGCAAAATTATGGTTGATGACACAGTTCCAGAGTTATTGTTTACTAGTGACGAAGATGTTTTATCAAAAGTTGTAGAGAATATTTCTTCTATAATTAACGAAGCAAAAAGACCTGTTATTCTTGCTGATTATATTGTTGAAAGACATGGATTGCATGATGAATTTAATAACTTTGTATCAAGGCTGAATATTCCTGTATCTACATTGTTAATGGGCAAATCTTTGATTGCTGAAACAGAAGATTTTTTCATTGGAACAAGCCTTGGTAATTTGTCCCCGCAAAGCGTGCAAGATACTATCAATAATTCTGATTGTGTTGTTTGCTTTGGTACGTTGTTTTGTGATTTGAATACAGGTGGTTTTTCTATAATGCCTAATGAAAATTATAGAATAGAAATTCAAGCAGACTATTGTGTCATTGATGGGCAGAAATTTGCAGATGTCTATATGAAAGATGTTATTAGCGGATTAGAGAAGGTTGTAAACAGAAGAGAAACTTTCATCGAAAAGGCTCAGCCATGGGCTTTTAATGAGAGTTCTGATGAACAATTAAAAATTGATGAAATATTCCCAAGGTTGCAGAATTTTCTTAAATCAAGTGATTTATTATTTATTGAAACGGGCGTAATCAGCTTTGCTTCAGGTTCTATAAAATTGCCAAAAGGTGCAAATTATTATTCCCAAACTCTTTGGGGCTCTATCGGTTGGGCAACTCCTGCTGTTTTTGGCGGTGCAATGGCGGATAAATCAAGACGTGCAATTTTATTTACAGGAGAGGGTGCTCATCAACTCACTGTTCAAGAAGTTGCTAATATGCTTCACCATGATGTTAAGCCTGTTTTATTTGTCTTGAATAACTCTGGATATACGATAGAAAGGATTTTATCAAAAGATCCTAAAGATCCATTTAATGAGTTAACAAAGTGGAACTATTCTAAACTTCCTGAGGTTTTTTCAGGTGATTTTTGTTCTATCCAAGTTCGTTCTTCGAAAGAATTGGATGAAGCTTTGAAAAAGGTGGATGAAGAGTCTAAGACAAAGCTTTGTTATGTTGAGTTATTTACAGAAGAAATGGATGTTCCTGAATCTTCTAATCTTGTTGTTGAAAATTTAAGAAACAGTCATATAACAAAAGTTTTGACAAAAAAATAGAATTAAGTGCTTATATTTTTAAAGGCAACAGGTTTTTCCTTGTTGCCTTTTGGTTTTTAGCTGGTGTCTGGTTTGTTAAATATTGTAGTTTCTCCTAATGAAAACTTGTAAAAATAGCTTTATTCTGAGAGTGTCTTGGAATAGATTTTTCGTTGTTGAAAAGGAGGATTGTTATGCAAAGAAAAAATGGAGGGTGTCCTCATTGTGGAGACAAACATTTTTCTAATGTTAAGTTTGCTGATACTAAAAAAAGACACCGTATAGATACTCCAGAGAACATTAGAGCTTCGTGGACGGCTATACAAAACGCAAGGCAAAAGTGCTTATATTCAGAGGCAGAATTGAGACAAATGGAAGAAAGAATCATAAATGCCTGGGTACAGCACATAAGCTTTGAAGGCCCACCTGCGAAGGAGTTAACTAAATAGTTGGAAAAATGAGAAAGGCTATATTATGTAGCCTTTTTTGATGCGTAAAAAAATTTATTACATGTTGAAATAGAGATTTGTTTATTGTATATTCAAAAGTACTTGAGTGGCGGGCGTCGCCAAGTGGTTAAGGCCTCGGTTTGTGGTTCCGATATACGTGGGTTCGATTCCCATCGCCCGCCCCATTTTTTAAAAAGACCTGTTTGGGTCTTTTTTGTTTCTATTATTAGATTTTGGCGATTTTGATTTTTTACACTTCAAAAGTATCATAAAGTATTATTTTTCCTTTAGTATTGAGTCTTTTGGGGTTTGCACTATTTTTTGACCCCTTATGGGAATCGAACTCTTTATACTTATCCCTAACTTCAGCAAGAAATTCTAATGCGTCATTGTATTCTTGTATTACTTTTTTATCTTCATTAGAAAGGACATTACCTTTCATTAATAAACGTTCTCTTTCTCCATCGCCTAAAACTATAAGTAAATCTAAGATTGCTTTGTTTACTTCTTCTTTTGTTAAATTATAAAATTATTTTACAAATATTTTTGCATTTCTTCACTCAAAACAGCATCTACTGTTTTATGTGTTTGAGACTGTTTTATCTGTTCTATAGCTCTTTTTGAGGGTACTTCAATTTCGGATTCAAATACGCTAGTAGTTTTATATTCACAATAGTCTTTTTTCGCCCAACTTGAAAATGGATTTAAAACATAGGCATCATGTTTATTGCCAGCTTTATCAGCATAATTTATATATGCGCTCAACTCAGGTTTGTGCCCGTCAGATTCATAAAATTTAAAAAATGAGGTAATTGTCTGGTCTTTAGAATTAACTGGATCTTTTTGAGTAAGCTTTTCTACTAAATCTTTTGTTGTATCTGTAAATGTTTTTATTCTTTGCATAGCATCTTCCAATACTTCAGGAATTTTTTCTGTTTTAATATCCAACGATTTAATAACCTTATTTATACAAGTTGTTATTTCTTCTTGATTGTCAGGTGAGAGTAGTTTCAAGTCACAGCAATTAACAAAATTTGCCTGGAATGATACGTTGGGCTTTTGTTGAATAGTGTTAGTTCTTTGCATCTGAGCGCTTTGAAAATTGTTACTAAGTTTCATTTCGATTTTTCCTTCTATTAAAAATGTAAATAAATTTATAATATTATCTAAAATAGGGGAAAAATAATTTTGTTAACAGCTAAATTTTTGGTTACAAATCTTAATAAGTATTATTTGGTTTAAGTTTAACCAAATATACCAAATTGCTTCTTTCAAGTGGCCCTTTTATTTATTAGTAATTTTTTAGATTATGTAATATAGAATTTAATTATACAAGTGGCTGAAGCAAAAATAACGCACGATCGAAAAATTTGTATTAATGTAATTTAACTTGCAAAAGTACATTTTCATATCTTGATTTGACAGGTTTTGGGAGATAATAGAGTTTTTAGAGGGTAATTTATGAAAGTTAACGTTGTGCAAATTGAAGATTTTGAAGATTAGCTTAAATTAGCAAAAGAAGTCGAACCGCTTTTGGACCAATGAGCGAAGACGCTTCTTTTCAAGCAGCAGTAAAGGATTTTTTTTATAAAAGCAAGTTTTTAATATAAAAGATAATTCTGGATTTGGCAGTGCGATTGCAATATCAAAAATGGAAACAAAATACATGGCGATGATGCAATAATTAAAAACCATCCAAATATAATCATTGATTTTAGCTTAGGCGCCATATAAAGAATTTCTTCATCTTCATCTAAAAATGAATTTATATAATAGTCTTCTTTATTTAAATATTCCACTTGTATAGCTCCAATTGGGTTTTATGGGGCGAATGAGTGAAACTCACCAAAGTTTGAATATTTAACTAAGGGTTGTCATTTGTATAATCTTGATATTTTTTTAAAGCAATTTCTCTACCACCTTGATATTGGTATTTTTCAAGCATTTTAATTATTTCAGCACGTTTTTCGTCATCGTGAATCTGCGCTTTTGCATATGTAGTTAAGTCAGGTGAACAATAGTCAAAACCGCGGAATAATGTACCACTAGGAACGTCCAGAATTTCGACATGAGGATTGTTTTCAAGAAGAGTACTAATGAAATTGCTATCTCCGTTACGGACAAGCTCTCTTAGCACGGTAAATGTACCTATGTCGTCTGTTAGTAATTTATTAACTGTCAAGTTAGGGTTTAATTGAGTATGTCTACACATAGCTTCAAAGGATTTAACAAGTCCTTTTTTTCTTACTATTTGGAATATTGGAGGCACAATGTCTTCAGTGTAATACTCTGTTTCGCTACCTTCAGAAGGACTAAAGCCTTCCATATTTATGATTTGTGCCAATTTTTCATCATTGGGTTCATCTTTTACAACTTCTTCCTGAAATAGCCTATTTGCTTCAGAAGTTTCACCATCTTGTGACTTTTTGCATTTTACGCAAGGCATTGATAACTTTTTGCCTTCACCGTGTTGGTCGCTATATCTACCTACAGGGCTTGTAATTCCGAAGTAATAACTGTTCCAAGTGTTGTATGAGCCTTTGAATGATGGGAAATACTCTGAGTTTGGTTTTGTGTTTTTGTAATCTACGCTTTTATTATTAGTCTGTTTTGATCCAAACTTAATGCTATTTCTGTCTTGAAGTTGAATTTTTCCAATCATTTTCTAATCCTTTCCTCTGTACTTATTTAAAATCTGTACATGAAAAAATGTTGATTTTGACAAATAAGTTGTTTTTTTGTTACACTTCTAGCAAACATGACATTTAGTCAGATTTATGAGAGGAGTGTCCTCGCCCGCCCCGTTTTATAAAAAAGACTTTAGGGGGTCTTTTTATTGATATTATTGATTTTTGGCGATTTTGGTTTTTTGCAATTTAAAAAGATCATAAAGAGAAACTAAAGAAAAGGATTAACCGCCTTTGTTTAATTGCTTATTGTTTTGTGATAACAAAAGCCGAAAATCTAACTTACTAAGTATTGAAGAAACAATCGTATGTATTATAGCAGGATCTGTTTCGTATTCATAAAAATCAATCAGTTCATCTGGAAATTCAGATTCATAAATGTCTTCAAGAACTTGATTCATATCTGGAAAAATTGCCTTGTCATTAAAACTCTCTAAAAAAGTCTCAAATTCTGCTACAAGTTGATTTAATTCCTCTTTTCTATTTGATTTACTAACTGAATCAGCTTTTTCGAGAAGCTCCTTAGCCTTTATTCGTTTTTTCTCAAATGGAGATTCTAACAAATTATCAGACATGTCTTCTGGATCTCTTTGGTCTATAAAACGTCCTGCTTTTACACCTTCTAATATATGCTCATTAGTGTATGGGTCTCCAGTCCATAAATCTCTTAATTCATTATAACTCAATGTTTGCCCATACTTTAAATGATCTTCTTTAGAAAACTCACTGGATACAAGTTTGCCTTCAACTTTAAAAACATAGCTAAAGCCAGATTCTTTTGCCTTTATAAAATCTTCTGTACCAATAAGCTCTTCTGTTCTAGCCACACCATAGACCTCAAGGGGTTCTCTAGTAGAAGGTGCATAACCATTGTTTTTTTTGCTACTTACAATATTATTTGGTATTGGTACATTACTGTGCGAGTTACTCTTATTACCGGAGATGCCAGGTGAATAAGGTCTGGTGGCCAACTCACGTTCCTTATTCATTTTTGACCTATAACAATGTGCTGCTAAGGAATTATGATCATCAAAATAAGGAGAGTAACTGGCTGCTAACTTATCGCGTCGTTTTTGTTCCTCTCTTAACTCGCGAGCCGAAATGACTTTATCTTTTTCGCCTGTTCTTTTTTGTCTACTATCATTGCTATAATGGGATAATCCAAAGCTAACTACTTGTGGTCTCACTATCTATCTCCTTTTTATTATCAAAAAAACTAACAAAAAAAAATTTGCTATTAAAAATTATTTATATTGAGTTTCTAAAGTTCTCTATGTTCTCAAAGCTGAAAAAATATTCCATAGAGATGTCTAATGCTGCGCATATTTTTAAAATGGTAAATAGTCTTGGTTCTTTCAAATTTCTTTCAATTTCACTAAGACCTCCTTTAGAAATACCGCTTTGATAAGCTAATTGCTCTATGTTTAGCCCTTTTTCTTTTCTAAGAGAAGAGATTCTTTGGCAAATTATTTTATTGAATTTATCATTTGTCATTAAATAAAAATTCATAATTGTGAACTTATGCTTGATAATATTAAATATATAGATTAACATAGTTCATATGTGTGAACAAAATAAAGCAATAATGCTTTTGTTAAAAAGGGAGAAAAATGTATATAGAAAGATGTAAATGCAGAAGTTGAGATGAGTTTTAGACAAATAGTTTCTCTGGCAGGTTTGATGCTGGAGCAAGATAATGAAAATATTCCCAATATTTTAACAATTAGGGATATTGCCAAATTTGGTTTAGATAAACAAGTGTCGTTATCAAACACAGTTGGGCTATAGGTTTACCATCTGGAAAATAATTCAAATCTAAATTTCGTAGTTGAAAGATATGTTTTCTTTTTTTGATGGTTTTTGGAAATCAAATGTTTTTTTTGCGAACATGTTGACTCCTGTAGTATCATCTTGTTTTACCAATAGTGTCTCGTAAGTGCCTTTTCCATCAACGTAATAGTCTCTGTTACAAACGACGACATCACAGTTATTTTTGTCTGCAAAGTTTTTCATTTTTTGAACTTCATTTTTGGAAGATAATTTATTTGTGCTTCCAGTTAAAAAAACATTTCCATTAAAATTAATACTATTAATCATAATTATTTCCCTTTTTTCTCTCTGTAGTATAAATACCTGTGAAAATTTTTTTTGTTATTGAGTTTAATGTTAAAATTAATTATTTGTGTCTTGGCTTTTAGAACTTGGTTAATTTAAGATATTAACTTAGTTTCTTATCATCAGCCCTATTTGAAATAAAATACATTGACAGGACTCTGCTTTCTTGTTTACAGTGCCTCTGTATTCACTAATTTAAAAATTTAGAAATTCGGATAGGCTTAAATTAAATGCGGTTGCTAATTTTTTTATTTTAGAGAAAACAATATCATTTTTGGCAGTCTCAATGTTTCCCAGTGTTGATCTTGCAATCCCTGAATGAAAAGCTAGGTCATCTTGAGAAAATCCATTTGTTTTTCTCAATTCTTTAATTCTTTTTGCAAGTTTTTTCAATAAGACCTTGTCCATAAAGTAATTGTCCGTTATAATGACAAAATAACAAACTGCGGTGCGGACAAAAATTGCTTATAATACTTTAAACAAAGAATTATAAGTATCATTAATTAGGAGAAAGAAAATGTATATAGAAGATGTAAATGCAGAAGTAGAGATGAGTTTTAGGCAAATTGTTTCTCTGGCGGATTTGATGTTGGAGCAAGATAATGAGAATATTCCAAATATTTTAACAATAAGAGATCTGGCTCAATATGGGCTGGAAAAACAAATGA
Source organism: Cyanobacteria bacterium OH_CBB_238 (assembly GCA_023409995.1). GTDB lineage: Bacteria > Cyanobacteriota > Vampirovibrionia > Gastranaerophilales > Gastranaerophilaceae > JAEYQN01. The sequence goes on from JAEYQN010000197.1 coordinate 33,431, forward strand.
CGTTGTCAAACAAGGTTGGGTTATAGTTTTAATTTTTTAGATAGTATTGGTACTAAAATATCCCATACTTTTTCTGTTGGGTGATCATCTGTTTTTGAAATATGGTCTTCTGGTCTGTCAAAGCTTCTTCCGACAAGATCCTTTGTGCTTAACACAATTGCGCCATCTTTTTTAAGTTTACTGAATAATTCTTTCTTATCAGCACAAGAATTTGGTTCTTGGTGTCCAATCTCATAACATAAAATTACAAAATTGGTTTTTTTATAATGTTGTTTGGCTTTTTCCATGGATTTTTTAAACAGTAAGTATGTAAATTGATCATGATATGAATTATCTTTTTTTAAAGTGCAGTATAGCTTTACCTTGAATAGCTTTTTGGTTGTGTATAGGCCATTTATATATTTGGGCATGTAGCTTGCTGTTCTTATTAAGTCACCATCTTTATTAAGTTTATTTGGCACATATCTCAAGTATAAATCATCGGAAAAGAGATGAAATGTATACTCATACATCCTATGTGTATGGTAAGCTGGAATATAAGTATATATTATATATTCTGGCTCTTCTTTTATTTGTTTATAAAAATCTTCTCGTGATAGTTGATAGTACATATGCTGAATCCCACCACCTGCTATGCCTCGGTTATATACAGGTCTTTTTGTATATTTCGAGAGTTTGCTTGAGAGTTTTTGCTCTTTGCTAAGTCCACTGCCAGAAGTATATGAGCATCCAAATAAAATAATGGGTTTCTTTGCATAGTGACTTCCAGATGGAAGTGACATTGGTTTGTTTAATTCATTATTGTAAGTTTCATCAAATGATTTCATTTTAATTGAATATGTTATGGGGGGATTTTGAGTGTTAAAATTTTTTAGCCATTTGTTATAATCTTTTTGTGCAATATTAAAGATTATTATTTCAGAAATACATAGGCAACATAGTAGTATAATTAAATTTATTATTAGGAGATTAAATATTTTTTTCATAATTGAATTCATTATAATTAGTAATTTGTGCTCTAGTTAGCAATGACAAAACCTTATTGTTTTTTTTATTTTGTCAAAAAATTGCTTTTTGCTTTCTGTATTGGATAAAGCTTCTTTTAGCAAAGCTGTTGCATCCGATTTAATAATTTCATGGTCAAAGTCTTCGTAGCCCCAATAGCATTTTGGTCCTCTGGAGTTTCTTAATTTGTTTTTGCCTGAAATTCTTATATTTGGATCAAAGTCTTTTGTCTTAAGTATCGGCTTTAAGATAACTGCCCAAAAGTGAAGAGAAAAGAAATCATTATAGATAGAAATATATTTATCTTTATCAAAATCGTTGCCCCAATTAAGGCTTATGCTTTCTCTTAATAAACTTTGAGTTTCTTTGTTATAATATTTCGCCTCAATGCAGCCTCCTGAGGAAATAGAAACGACTTTTTTTATATCATTTCTTGCCATCAAGTCATAAAAGTTGTCATTAGTGATATAAACAGAGCTGAGTGAAGAGATATAATTAATAACTTGAGAATCATCAACAACCATTGGGTGTCTTTTATAATAAACCATATCATATCCGCTTATTGCATTTTTAAAGTCTTCTTTATGGTTCAATATAGAATATAGTTCGCCTGTTTCTTTATTTATTAGGCTTTTGTCACAATCTGTTTGACCCAGAAACAACACAATCTTATTTGCTTTTTCTTTATTGGCTTTTGACCTGTAGGTAACTGCTGAATAATTTGCCTCCAGATAAATTTGTTCTTCAGGTATTCTGAACTTTAACAGCTCTTTGTATACTTTTTCATTATCACTTCTAAAGGAGAATAATTGGTCATCCATAAATCTTATAGGGTCTGTATTAATATCAATATATGGAACACCAAAGTGCTCAAGAATTTTTACAAGAACTTCTTCAAGCTCGTGTACAATAACCAGAGAGTCTTTAAATATTGAATATACATATTCGTATGCATTTTTATTAAACTCTTCATTATAAAAAATCTCTGACCATAACTTATCTTTTGCTTTTTTATCCAATGAATTAACTTTTTTATGACCGTAAAAATCATAAAATTTTTCAACATCGAATAACAAATAATTGTCAAATATTCTCAAGTGATTCTTTGCAACAAGAGCATACGTGGGAAGTGATGTCACTGCTTCTAGCTGATAAGATAATAAACCGTAAAACCATTCAATTGTATATGAAAAGTTGTCCCGTAGGATTTGACCGGAGAATATTATTTTTTTTATTTCGTTCTTATGTATTCCCAATGCTATAGCTCACAAATAGATAACTCTTTTATTAACGTTATTATAGGGTAATTTTGTCTTTTTAGCAAAATACTATTGTTTTTTAAAAAGCACTATATCTTATGGTTTTGGCAACCTTTTCTATCAGACTTTGTTCAATGTAGCTATAGTCATTATTTAAAAATAAATTTAGTGACTTTGTTGCTAATCCTCTTGAAATGATTTCTGAAGAACCTGAAGTGTCAATACCATTTAGAATTTGTTTGAATTTTTTTTTCAGTTTTTGCTTTTCCATAAACGTTGCTTTTGGATATATATAATTAAAAAGGATAAATACAAATAATGTAAAGGCACTAAATAAGCGTTTGTCGTTGATAACGATTTCTTTTAATAACTCCGCATCTTTTGTTATGTATTTTACAAGGTAATGATTATGGCTTGTGTCAGAGCTCTCATTTGTTTTGTTGTAATTATATAGCGCATCTTCTACAAAAGCGAAATTTGACGAGTGTATGAAGGCTTCCCACATAAATAAAATATCTTCGAATTTATTTACTTCATCAAATTTAAGTTTTTTATTCCTTATAAATTCAGTTTTGAAAATACAATTCCAAACGGAGATTATTTGAAATCCTAAAAAAGTATCAACATCATCAAAAATATTATATATTTTATCAAAGTCAGGGCAGATTTTAGAAATATTATATTTATCGGTCAAATTTGGCCAGTAGAGGCTATAATCGCATTTAACTATGTCAGTGGCTGTATTTCTAGCTTTCTCATGCAATATTTCAAACATTTTGGGTTCAACCCAGTCGTCAGAATCAATGAATATAATATATTCGCCTTTAGATAACTCTATACCTTTATTTCTTGAATAACCCTGTCCGCTATTTTTTTCGTTTTGTATAAGTCTTATTCGAGAATCATTTCTTGAATATTTTTGAGCAATTTCCAAAGATGAGTCGCCACCACAGTCATCAATTAGAATGAGTTCGAAGTCTTTAAATGTTTGGCTTAGAATACTCTCCAAGCATCTTTCAAGATATTTTTCGACCTTATAAAAAGGTACAATGACAGAAATTTTTGTTTTCCCAGACAAGATTAACCCCAGATCTCTTCCCACAATTCTTTAAATGGCTTTTTAATTAATGGTCTGACTTTTATTTTAGACTTTGCTAAAGTGGTTGTTTCTAGATCGTCAATAACATTAACAAATCTCATAGTGGCAACTAAAACATAATCAGGATTAAGTTCTTTTATCTTTTCCGGGCTACAAACAGGGTAATTTAAGAAAGTTTCTCCTTCCAAGCAACCAAAGAATTTTTTGTCTGAGAGGGAAAGTATGTTTAATTTTTTTAAATCATAGTTTTCATTTATTGTTTGAAAAATAGCACCTGTTCCATAAATAACGACTTTCTTGCCTTTTAGTTTCTTCTCTAGTTTTTTAAGATGTTTTTCAAAATTTATTTCTTTTAAATAACCAGTAAAGTCATTTGTTGCAACCATTTATAATTCCTTTTGACACTCTTCTTTTCTACTGTTTGCTGAAATAAGTCTAGCATAAAATGTGCATAGTGACAATTTCGGTTGTATGCTTTAGACTTTATAACTTCTTGTATCTTGATTTATCGTCAAAGTAAGTTATATCCTTGTATCCTGCATATATTTTACCAGAATGAGCTACTTTTTCTGGAATATAGTAATTATCACCTTTTGTATATATCTTTTCTACTCCATTAATGTTCAAAAGAATCTTTCCATCCAAAACAATTCCCCACTGGGCTTTGTGGGAATGAACAGGTAGTTCAACATCTTCATCAAAAGACATAAAAAGGATTTGGCTTTCAGTGCATTGAGCCAGGTAAGCATTTGCACCATTTAAGTTTATGTCTGCTTTTGGTAGTTTTTCTATTACCTCGGGAAATTGATTCATTATCTATTCTCAACTATCTTTTCAAGACATCATTTATTTACACAATCTATGCTATATGATACCATATTTTTCATATATGAGATTATAGGAAGTTTTTCATAATGGTTTTGGGGGTGTAGTTGCTATTCTTAGCAAAGACTGGGTTTTGCAAAAAAGAAAAAGTTGCCTTTACATTGGCTGAAGTTCTGTTGACGCTTGTAATAATTGGCATTATATCTTCATTTGTGATCCCCAGCGTAATTTCAAATACTAATAATACACAATATGTTTCTGCATTTAGAAAAACTTATTCAGCATTATCCCAGGCAATGCTGAGACTTACTTTTGATTATGGTGGAAGTCTGCAGGGACTTTGTGATAACGATGCATGCTTTAGGACTCTGTTTAGTAATTACCTGATTGGTGTTAAATCATGTGAAATATCGTCAAATACTGAATGTTGGCATGCATCAAATAAATGGTTCTACTCAGATGGGTCACCAATAAGCGGGAACGAAAATAGTCAATCAGGTCTTATTGCTAATGATGGAACATTAATGGTTTTTTTATATGTGGATAAAAATTGCAGTAAGGACTTTGAAAATTTGACGGTTGCAGAAGTTTGTGGAAGAATCAGGGTCGATGTAAATGGCTTTAAACTACCAAATACTGCAGGAAAAGATATTTTTGATTTTTATATACTGAAAAACAAATTAGTCCCTCGAGGCGGTGATAATGACTCATCTTCTTGCCCCGGTTGGGGTTGTACCGGAAAGTTAATAAGAGAGGGTGCAATGAACTATTAAAAAATTGGACATAGATTTTTCCATGTCCAATTGTCTAATTTATTTAATTGTGTTTTTTGTTAGTCGCAACAGTCATTGTATGTTTTACAAGGATCGCAACAAGGTTGTACCGGTGCGGCTGGACAAGGCATCGGTACTGCGCAAGGGCATGCTGTAGGGCAACATTTTTTTTCTTCTTTTGGACAACAAGGAACAACAACCTTCTGTGGGCAGCAAGGAATAATTACCTTTTGAGGACAACAAGGTTGAACCGGGGCTACAGATTGGCATGGACAAGCGGCAAAGCTTGGGACTGAACCTATTGTCAATGCTAACAATGCGCCTAAAGCAATAAGTTGTTTTTTCATGATACTATTCTCCTTTTAAAATACTAACAAACCTATTTAAGCCGAATACTTCAGCTTGAGTTTTAACTATTTTATTCCTTAAAAAATAAAAAAACGGGATGCAAAAAGGTAGTTTTTTGCTCTGATTTTATAATACAAGTTGGCTAGACAATTATCATTTACTTAGGTTTTTCTAGTATTTTGTCTGTGCAAACTCAAAGCTATGAGTGTCATTTTCCATTAGTTCTAAAGAATTGTCTTCCTCTTCGGGTAAGATATAAACTTTCAAGCCGCTATGAATGGACTCTGTTAATTGTTCAAAATCGTCCTCAAGAAAATTAATACAACCATGAGACATTCTATTGTTTTTTAAATTTCCGTCATAAAATTTGATTAATCGGTCTTTTTCTCTGAATTTTGGAACTTTGTGCAGTGCAACTACTTTTTTTGAGTTTTTTGCTTTATTTGCTTTATCGCCGAGAGACAAAGTGATGTCACCATAAGCCGATTTATTGTATATATTGGGTATAAGAGTGAATTCTCCAGCTGGAGTTGTGTTTTTGCATTTGCCAGTGACTCCTTTTGTATCATTGTAGTCATCGCCGATTTCTTTGCCTATTCCAACTTCAAAGCTATTTAATTTGTTTCCAATATTGTCGTAAATAGTTGCAGAGCAATTTTTTTTATCAATTATTACGTAATTTTCTATTGAGCTGTACTTTGCCCATTCTTGGATTTTTTCTTTATCATTGGGAATAGAATTTATTTCATTCACTTTATTCTGGATTTCACTTTCTGTCTCTATTGCGTTTTCGTCAGCCAAACAAAATGAATGTGTAAGTATTATAAGTATAAACACAAGTATGTATCTTTTCATTTGATAAGCCTTCCATTAAAGAGTACCTTTACTGAGATTATAACAACACACCACTTTATCCTTCATTACAATAAAGTAGGAGATTTTAGTAAAAGTCTTTGATATTTAATTAAGGTTTGAGATAATTTCTAAGCCCAATTCTTAAAGAGTTTCTTGGGCATTTTTCTATACATTTAAAACAATTTATACAGTTTGGATTGGCAAGATTGTTGCTTGAGTGTACTGTTATATGCATTGAACATTCGCTAGAGCAAATTTTACAATTTATGCAATTTTTTGCATTTCGCTTTATGGTTAATGGTCTAATAAGAGATAGCAACCCTTGCTTTGCGCCGAAGGTACATAGGTATCTGCAATAAAAACGTTTTGTAAATAAAGAAAATACGCCGAGTATAAAGACAGCATAAAAGGCTATATTTAAATGAACATGGCCTTTAACTGTCGCTGCTAAGGAATGTTTCATTTCATCAGGAAAAGCGAAAAAACTTCCAAAAGAGACTATTCCAACTAGCACTAGATATCTGGAAAATTTAAGGTATTTGTCTATTTTTTCATCAATTTCAATTGGGTCTTTTTTTATTAATTTCCCAACATACCTTAATACATCTTGGTAAAAACCAAAGAAGCAAAGCCATCCACAAAATATTGGACCAAGGAGTCCTGCACAAATTAGGGCAAATGTGAATATAATATTCCTTGAGACAACGGCACTTATAAACAAACACAAATATGCCAGTTGCGAGATTATTCTAAAGCTGGAAATGTATTTTTTTGAAATCAATTTTTTATCCATTCTCTATGCAATGAAATTATAGCCCACATGTTTAATCCATTCAAATTCTTGCAGGTAATTTTACTTTTTCTTTTTATAATTAAAATAGCTCTAAAGAGTACTCCTTTTTACACTATAAAAATGAACTTATGTTCATTCTGGGTGTTATAATTACTGTGATGAATAATCGAGCATTTGCATTTCTTTATTTAAATAGAGCTAAAGAAGAAAAATTCAACCAATGGGATTTTACCAGATTTTGTGCATGTTTTTTTCTTTTTTTAGTATTGTTTTTCTTCAACTTTTCTAGTTGTAAAGCTGAAGAAAAAGATGCAATAAATAAAAGTAATGTCTCGGTTATGACAATAGATGATTGTATCAAATATGCTATAAAAAATAACCCCACAATAAAAATATATATTCAAAAACAGCTAGCTCAAAAAAGTATTTTAGGGGAGCAAAAATCGTCTTATTTTCCTTCATTAACTGGCGGCACCGGGTATAATATCAACAATAGAAACAATACGGGAAATAATATTAATGCGAATTCAAATAATAACTACTATGCATTGAGTGCTGGGATTAATCAGTTGATATGGGATTTTGGTCGAACCAATGCCAGAATCAATATGCAAAAGTACAATTATGAGGCAACGGGGTATGATTTAGATTATCAAATTATAGATAGTGTTTATGCTGTAAAAGTCGCGTATGCATCGGTTCTAGCCGCTAGGGCAAATGAAGATATCTATAACCGTTCAGTTAGCATTAACCAACTAAATTACGACAGGACAAAGGCATTGTTTCAAGAAGGATTGAAGTCAAGAATTGATGTGGTTAATGCTCAGGTTTATCTTACAAATGCAAAAATAGATCTGTTGGCGGCTCAAAATTCTTATCAGACAGCCCTTATAACTTTGAATAATTCTATGTATTACTTGGATGCTCCTAGCTATGAAATAAAGCCGTTAGAAAGTTTTAATCTTCAAAAGGATTATTCCACTAAGAATGAAATAGCTGTTGCAAGCTTTAAAAAACTAAAGGAAGCTAAACTTTCTGAAGGTGCAATATTGACTTCCGGAATTGAAAAACAAGATATCATTCAGGATTTTACCTTTAGCCCGTATGGTCTATCTTTTCAAGACTCTGTAAATAAGGCTTATGCTAATAGGCCAGATTTGAAATCTTTAGAACTTGTTGTTAATGCTGCAGAGGAATCACTAAATGCTGTTAGAAAAGCTTATGCTCCAAGTGTTAATGCTTCATTAGGATACTCTTTTCAAAAAAATAATAATTATTCTACTAGGAATCTTGGGGTTTATGCTGGTATTGATTTACCCACAATCAATGCAATGGGAATAAAAAACCAAATAGAAGAAGCAACTTCATATGTAGGAATTGCTAAAGAGAATGTTGATTTGTCAAAAAAGAACATATATTTTGAGGTTCAGAATTATTATGTAAATATGAAGTTGTTAGAAAAAAGAATACCTTTAATGAGCCAAAAAGTGGCTCAAACTTTAGAAAACTTTGAACTTGCAGATGGAAGATATACTGTTGGGCTTGGTAACTTTATAGAGCTTCAAGAAGCTCAAACTAATTATAATAATGCTCAGTTAGCATTTGTAGAATCAATATACAATTATAATAAGGCAAGGTTCTATCTTGAAAGGTCAATGGGATTTAAGAATATTTCCGATGATTCTGTTGTTGACGTAAGAAACTCTGTTAGTAATTCTCTTAAAGAGATTGGCAAATCTAAGCTTAAGTTTAAATTTAGTAAGAGGCAAAAATGAAAAAAATATTCTTTAATAAAAAAGTTATTTTAGGATTCGCACTATTGATTTCCATCATCAGTGCATCTTTAATTATTTCCAATATAAAACCAACACCTAAGTATAAAGTAACAACAATAGAACGTGATAGCATAACAGAAATTGTAGAGGCATCTGGCGTTATTAATCCAGTTAAGACTGTCAGTATTGGTTCTCAGGTTTCAGGCATGATTAACGCTATTTATGTTGATTTTAATTCTCAGGTAAAAAAAGGCCAATTGCTTGCTCAAATAGATCCATCGCTATTTCAGGCCCAAGTTAATAAGTCTAGAGGGGATCTTAATGCAGCTAAATCAAACTATGAAAAAACAAAAAGTATGCTTATTTATGATAAAAAGAATTTTCAAAGATATTCAAGCTTGTATAAAAAACGTTATGTTGCAAAAAGTGATGTTGATTTGGCAGAAGCAACATATAAGTCAGATTTGGCAGAATTGAGTGCAATGAGTGCTCAAATTTCTCAAGCAAAAGCTGCTTTAGATAATAATTTAACTAATTTAAGGTACACAAAAATCATTTCACCTGTTGATGGAGTTGTTGTTTCTAGGGCTGTTGATGTTGGTCAAACTGTTGCTGCAAGCTTTCAAACTCCTACTTTGTTTTCTGTAGCGCAAGATCTAACTAAAATGCAAATTGAGGTCAGTGTTTCTGAAGCAGATATTGGAAAGGTCAAAGTAGGACAAGAAGTTGAATATACTCTTGATGGGTATGGAGATGATGTTTTTAATGGAGTGGTTTCTCAGGTTAGACTTTCTCCAACAACGGTTTCTAATGTGGTAACCTACACGGTTATTGTTAATGTGAATAATGATGATGAAAAGCTTAAGCCTGGAATGAGTGCAAATGTCTCAATAATAACTAATAAAAAAGCAAATATTTTGTGCGTGGATAATTCTGCTCTACGCTATTCTCCATCTGAAGTTAATGGAGGTAAAAAATATAAGGAACAGGGTATTTGGCTCCTTGACAAAAATAAGCCATATAGGGTTACGATTCAGACGGGAATAACAGATAACTCTGTTACAGAAATTTTTTCTAAAGATATAAAAGAAGGGGATTTTGTTATAACTGGTTCATTAGATAAAAAAGAAAAACAAGGTGGCATGAATAGACCTCCAAGAATGTTTTAATATGAGTTTAATTGATATAAAAAATATTACCAAAACCTATGAGATGGGCGATTCTTTTTTTAAAGCCCTTGATAATGTTTCTCTTTCCATAGAGAAGGGTGATTTTGTTGCAATAATGGGGGCATCAGGTTCTGGCAAGTCGACATTTATGAATATGCTTGGTTGTTTAGATAAACCAACACACGGAGAATATTTTCTTGATGGAATAGATGTCATGTCTTTGGGTGCGGATGAACTTTCTAATATTAGGAATTCTAAATTAGGGTTTGTTTTTCAGGGATTTAATTTGATCCCAAGGACTTCTGCGCTAGAGAATGTTGAAATGCCGATGATATATAAAGGTGTGGAACAAGAAGAAAGAATTACTAGAGCAAAACATGCTCTTAAAATTGTTGGGTTGGAACATCGAGAACAACATTTTCCTAATCAAATGTCTGGAGGGCAACAACAAAGAGTTGCAATTGCCCGGGCAATTGTTAATGATGCTCCAATTATACTTGCTGATGAACCTACAGGTAATCTTGATACTAAAACTAGTTTCGAAGTTATGGATTTCTTTGTTAACTTAAATAAAAATGCTGGTAAAACTATTGTTCTTGTTACTCATGAGGCAGAGATTGCAGAATATAGTAAGAGAATAGTTCGTTTTAAGGACGGTAACATAATCAGTGACGAGGTAAAAATATGATAGATTTTGCTTCGACTTTTAAAATAGCTTTACGCTCGCTTCGAGTAAATAAAATGCGCTCTATATTGACTAGTTTGGGTATAATCATTGGAGTAAGCGCTGTTATTGTTATGCTTTCTATAGGAGAGGGTGCGAAAAATAAAATATCAAAAGACATTGAATCTATTGGTTCTAATCTATTGATGGTTATGTCGGGGTCTTCTACTTCAGGTGGAGTTAGGATGGGGGGAGGTTCTCAACCCACATTAACAACTAAAGATGCGGAAGCCATTTTGAAAAGTTGTGATTCGGTAGCAGAGGTTGCACCAATTGTCTCTGAGGTAAAACAAATTGTATTTGCTAATCAAAACTGGTCAACTTCTGTGTCTGGAATTACGCCTTCATATATGATTGTTGGTTTGTGGGATATTGAGAGTGGTCGTGCAATTACAACAGAAGACAATAAAAATTCTACCAAAGTTGCTGTCCTTGGAACCACGGTCGTGTCTAATTTGTTTGGAGATTTGGATCCTATTGGTAAAACGATACGAATTTCGGGTAGTCCCTTCAAGGTTATTGGAATATTAAAGTCAAAAGGTCAATCCGGAATGGGGCAAGACCGTGATGATACTGTTTTAATTCCAATAAACACAGCCCAAAAAAAACTGTTTGGTACGGATTTTCCAGGAACGGTTAAATTTATAAATGTACAGGCTAAAAGTTCTGATGTGATTGAAGATGCGGAAAACGAAGTTAAATTATTACTTAGAGAACGCCATCACATAGGTAAAAGTAAAGATGATGATTTTACAGTAAGAAATTTTACTCAAATGCTAGAGACAATAAAACAGGCTACAAATACAATGACGATGTTGCTTGGTGCAATAGCTTCTGTATCATTGCTTGTTGGAGGAATTGGTATAATGAATATTATGCTTGTTTCTGTAACAGAAAGAACCAAAGAAATTGGTATTAGAATGGCTATTGGTGCCAAAGCAATGGATATCCGTATACAATTTTTGATTGAAGCACTGTTATTATCTCTTGCTGGAGGATTAATTGGTATCTTTTTGGGTATTTTAATAGCTAAGTTGTTTCAAGCTTTGGCTGGTATGGATATAGTTATATCCTTGTTTTCGGTTCTTATTTCCTTTTGCTTTTCTGGTTTGGTTGGGATGGCTTTTGGCTTTTACCCTGCATATAAAGCTTCTTTGTTGAATCCAATTGACGCTCTTCGTTATGAATAAAATTAGCTGTTGTTTTTTACTTTTGAAATATCAATATGGCAGTAGCCATTTGGATTCTTTTTTAAATACTTTTGGTGGTAGTCTTCTGCAGGGAAATAATTTTTTAGTTTCATTATCTCTGTTACAATAGGTTTATTGTAGTTACTTTTTATTGAGTTAATGTATTTTGTGATTATTTCTTTGTCGTAATCATCTATAAAGTAAATGCCGGTCCTATATTGAGTTCCTGAATCGAAGCCTTGTCTGTTCAAGATTGTTGGGTCTATTATTTTAAAGTAGTGGTTTAGGATTTCTTTCAAAGTTACTTGAGCGTCATCATATGTTAACTTTGTAGTTTCAGCAAAGCCACTGTTTCCACTGCAAACATCTTCGTAAGTTGGATCATTCCAAACACCATTGGCATAGCCAACTTGCGTGTCGGTTATGCCAATAATATAACTAAAATATTCTTCAACTCCCCAGAAGCAGCCTCCTGCAAGATAGATTATTTTAACCATTTATTTTTTTTATTTCATTCCCCAGATTTTTTTTATGTCTTTTATGTTTTGCTTTGTTGCGTCTAAACTTTTTTTAGTTTCTTTTATGTTTTTTTCAGTTTCAGTTTCTGGTATAGCTTGTTTTTTTGTATCTACAGTCGGGTGTTCAACTGAAACATTTAGGTACTTGTTTGAGTATACGTTCGTTGTTGCTTTGGATTCAGCCATTGCTGTCATTGGGCAAACGAAGGCTGTTAAAATAGATAATACTAATAACTTTTTCATGTTTTTCTCCCCCATGCTATCTAGTCAATATTTTAGTACATGAAATATATTTATTGCAATAATGAATTTTTTACTTTAGATCTTTTTGTAGGAGCTCTAGGATAACATCTATTTGTTCTTCAAATGTTATCATTGAAGTAAGCTTACTTTTAAGTCTTTCGGTGTTGTTATCTATAACTAATGTTCCTCTGTTAAACATTTTGTGTCCATATTCGCAATTTGTAAGGTAATCGCCATCAATCTTGATTATTTTATAACTTGTTATCAAGGAATCAAAAATATCGTTTTTATATTTACTAATATGTTTTTTATAGCGTGTGTGAATGTCTATTAAATCTACACAACTTATATTTTTACAAGTATTTTGAAAGGAATCTAAAAGGAACTCTATATCATGTTCTGGATAAGTGTTTAGACTGCTTAATGTCATATATAGTTTTTGTAAATTTTTTCCTGAATAGCATATTTTTAACCTGTTTAATTTGTCTATATATTCAATTGTTGTGTTGTTTTTGTCTATTACAAGAGGGTTATTTCGTTTACGGTTTAGGTGATAAATTAACCATGTACTGAATAGTCCGAAAAAAGTTCCAGATAAGCCTAATATTGTTAATAATACTGATGTATTTATATATTTACTTATATTATATGTTTTACCATTTATTGTTATTGAAAATTTGCTATAAGATTTTTTAATTGTATTGTTTACGGTATGAGGTAGTGTTTTTTGATTATTTTCTTCAAAGTTATTAACTTTATTTTCTATTTTATCTTTTGGGGTTGTCTCAATAGCTCTTTTTTTATCCAAGTATGATTCTTCTTGAGGATTTATAAATTTTACTTGAATGTAATTATTGTCTTGTGAATTATTTATTTTTGATTGTTGGGTTGCCTCAGTTTGCCCCGTTATCTGTTGGTCAGTAGGTATCTCTGTAGCATTTGCTACTATGTTTGAATAACTACATATTATTGCTATTAATATTATTATCCTCGTTAACACTTCTGTTCTCCAATAATTTACTCGTATCAATATTATCGTACATAAAAGATAAACTTGAAATATATTTTTTTTTGCCCAAATTATTAAATTAATTTAATTCAAGCTGTTGTATTAGCATTGAGGTTGTAGTGGTATATGGGAGTGAAAATACATTTGATTTTAGTGATTTTTGGTTGCTCAAATGTACTCTCAATAAAATTATTTGGGTGGTTATTTCTGTAAAATGCTCTAAGTATTAACATTTCGTTAATACTTTTTGATTTCTTATGAAAAATCTTTTGTTTTGTTGTTTTTAGAGTACCATGGTTTATTGTGAGAGAACTTTAGGATAAAAATTATGATAATAATGGAAGAGCCATACATTTCTGATGTATTGCAGTTAACGGCCAAGAATTTAAATATTCCGGTATTGAAGAATGATGCGGTAAAGAAACTTGGTATATCGACTTCTTTAAATTATCTAGCAGATGCGGAAGCTATTTCAGGTATAAAAAATAACCCTAATATTCGAGTCTACAGTAATTCTGAAAATAGCATTAATTGGATTAGTGAAAATCTTTCATTTACTTCTCTTCCTTCTCAAATAGAAGTATTTAAAGACAAGGCTAAATTTAGAAATTTAATATCAAAAATGTATCCTAATTTCTTTTTTAAGGAAATAGAAATGTCGGAGCTTGAGCATTTTTGTCTTGAAGGTATAAAATTCCCTTTTGTCATTAAGCCTACTGTTGGTTTTCTGAGTTTAGGGGTTTATGTTGTTAATTCTATGGAAGAATGGGGCAATATTGTCAAAGGCATAAAGGCCGATACTAAAAAGTTTGATGGTTTATTTCCTATCGAAGTTATGAATTCTTCAAATTTTATAATTGAAGAATTTATTGAGGGGAAAGAATTTGCGGTTGATGTTTATTTTGATGAAAATTCAAAACCGGTAATTCTCAATATTTTTGAGCACCCATTTGTGGGTTTAGATGATGTAAGTGATAGAGTTTATATTTCTTCAAAGGAAATAATCTTGAATAATATAGGTAAATTCCAACCTATTCTGGAAAAAATTGGAGAATTAACTGCTCTTAAAAATTTTCCTATGCACATTGAATTGAGAGTTAGTGAAAATGGGGTTGTTCCTATTGAAGTTAACCCGATGAGATTTGCTGGGTGGTGTACTACAGACCTTGGATACTATGCATATGGGATAAATTTGTATGAATACTATTTTGAAAATAAAAAACCAGATTGGCCTGAAATTTTAAAAGACAAAGAGGGAATTTTATATTATTTTGCTATGGCAGATATTCCTAAATCTATTGATAATAAGTCAATATTGAGTTTTGATTATGCTTCTTTTATGCGGAATTTTTCGAATCCATTAGAGGTCCGAAAAATTGATTATAAAAATAATCCTTTATTTGCAATTGTTTTTGCTCAAACGAACGATTATACTGAAGTCGAAACTATTTTGAAATTAGATATTACAAAATATATAAAAGGAGAAATTTAAATGAATGTACCTCGGGTTCAATATCTTGTTTATACAAACCTTCCAAAACAAGATGGTAAACCTTTAGATCAAAAAGACCTTGTTGATCTTGGTTATATGGCTGGTCGTTTTGGTATAGATCTTGATGGAAAGGCTTTTAAACATAAGATTCCTGACGTTTCTTTGCTTGGAACTAAAATTGATATAAATGCCTGTACCTGTGACTTATTTGAAGATAATTTGAAAAAATCAGGTATCAGTTTTAATAAAATAGCGTGAAATTATGTTGTACATCTGTTTAATTTTGAGGATACTTGCTAATCCTTTTTCTAACTTATTGCAAAAGAAACTTACAACAAATGGTAGGAGTTGTTTATTGGTCAATTTTTTAACCTATTTTATGTTGTCTCTTGTCTGCTTAATCTTTGTTAAAAATATTGATCTGTTGCATCTTTCGAAACAGTTTTGGTTATATTCCTTTTGTGGGGCTTTTATTGGAGCACTAGGAAATGCCTGTTTGATAAAGTCTTTACAGAATGGAGAGTTGTCGATTCTTGGGCCAATCAATTCTTATAAGGCAATAGTAAGCGTATTTTTCGCTTGGTTCCTCTTGAAAGAAACTCCAAGTCTTATTGCTATTGCTGGAATTCTTTTTATTCTTCTGGGAAGTTATTTTATTTTTGATACTATAGGTGAAAAATTTTCTTTTCATATTTTTAAACGTTCAGATATACAATTTAGAGTTTTGGCTCTTTTTTTGACGGCAATTGAAGCAGTTTTTATAAAAAAAATTATTCTTTTATCTTCAGTCTCTATAGCCTTTGTAATGTGGTGTTGTTTGGGTGCTGTTTTTGCTTTTTTATATGCTCTGCCTTCTATTAAAAGGAGGCTTTTAGAATTAAATTTAAAAGATTATTTTCTTGTTTCACTAATAGCTGTTTTGGTAGGCACAATGCAACTTAGCACAAATTATATTTTTAGCAAAATGAATGTTTCCTATGCATTGGCTTTATTTCAGATGTCTATGCTGGTAAATGTTTTTTTAGGACATAAATTTTTTGGAGAAACAAAAATCGTTAAAAAAATAATTGCTACTTTTGTGATGATTTTTGGAGCAATCCTGATAATAATATTTTAAGCTTATTTAGTCATATAAAATTTTCTTTCCTCAGGAGATAATTTTTCTATGGCGTATCGAAGCATTGTTCTTGGCATTGTCTTATTGTGTTTGTTTAAAAAATCATAAAGGACGTTAATGTCTCTTTTTCCTGCTTCTCTTAGCATCCACCCTGTAGCTTTGTGAATGAGATCATGCTTGTGGGTCAAAAAGTATTCACTTAGCTCAAAAGTTGGTTGGTATACTTTATTTTTAATATGATAAAAAGTTGCAATGATTGAAATTCGCTGACTCCATAAATGATTGGTTTGGGCATATTCCCATAATTCAGCAGGGTCTTTATATAAATATCTGCCAACAATTTGAGGTGCTGATAAGTCAACTAAATCCCAATTATTAATATATCTAATGTTTCCTTTGTAAAGCTCGTAAATTTGTTTTTGTTCTTTGGCATCTGTTTTTTGAAACTTTAAAACCATCATAAATAAAGCACACAATCTGACCTCATGAAACTGGTTAGATATTAACTCTTGAAGTTCACATATTTGTGTAGTTTTGTAAAACGATTTTGCAATCATCCTCGTTGTAGGTACATTTAGCCCTATAAACAAGTCACCTTCAGCATATTGGCCTTTTCCTGTTTTGAAAAATCTGCTCAAATGAGATGCTTTTTCTTTATTTTCGTAACGTTTTATTTCTTTTAATATGTCTCTGTTCATAATCCCTATATTATACTCTGGTAAAGTATTTTGGTCTAATTTTCCTGAATAAACTAGTCTTAATTGCCCATGAGGGCTATCAACATTTTTTATTAGGAGGTATAATGACATGTGGATACAGCTAGTTTGTCCAGACATAATTTGGATAATTTTAGGATTAGATAAATGAAGAGAAGCCCAATAACGTCTTCGTTATATTATTATAATAAAAGTAAAAAAAATAACTCAACTAAAGAAAATTTCAGCTCTCAAGAGCAAAAATCTAAAGATTTAGTATATGAAGCTGACCATAAAAATTTCTTTTTAAGATACTTGGCTGCTCGTAATCAAAAATTACAGTAGGTTATGAATTAATATTATTTTTAAAAGAGATGTTAAGAATTAATACGTTGAATTTTTGTGTTGATTTTTATTAGTATGATGCATATTTCCGAATCTTTTATATTATTTGTATGTATTGCCAAACTTGTTTTTAAAATGCAATAATCAGCACAAGTATAAAAGAGGATGTGATGAGTACAAATTTAGCGATTCTGCCTATTAGTGTGTATAAGAGTAGGGGAGCTCAACCTTCATTTTGGGGAAAGAAGAGCCCTGATAGTGAGCAGACCCAGAAAAAACTTCCAGATATTTTAATTCAAACACCTAAAAAACTTGATCCAGTCTCGTTGCCAGGTGTTTCTTATTATATGGCTCAAAAAATAGTTGAGAGTGCGAATAAGTCTCAATTGTCGGTGGATGATTTTTTGAGGCAATATTTAAAACATCTAACATATACTCCTCAAATTCTCCCAGAACCAAGCAAGTCTGCGATTGTTGGTAAAACAAAGGTTACAACCCTTATTGATGGAGGGCAAATTTTTGACAGGATGGTAGCAGATATCAGAAGTGCGAAAAACTCTATACAAATTGAGATGTTTGAATTCCAGAATTTAAAAGTTGATGGAGATATTTGGCCTGCAAATGGAGCAGATGTAGTTCCGGGCTTTGAACAACAACAAAATATTTTGCCGATATTAATAAAAAAGAAAAAAGAAAATCCAGATATAAAAATACAAGTTATACTTGATGCTCATAAATGGTATATTAACGGCAATAATGAAAAAGAGCGCCATTATAATAATCAAAAAATGATAAGATATTTGCTTGAAAATGGAATAGATGTTGTGCCTTATCCTAGAGCAGCACAGCAAGGTGCCGCTCTTCAACACGTTAAGTTGGTGGCAGTTGATGGTAAAAAGATCATTATTGGTGGTATGAATATGGGAACCCATTCGAGTGCAAATCATGATGCCTGTGTTGCGATAGAGACTCTTCCTAAGTACAAAAATTCTGAAGTTGATAATATTATAGAAGAAATTTTTAACAAAGATTGGAAATTTTCATGGCAGAGATTAGGGCATACAAAATTAGTTGCTGGTCCTCTTTCTAAAGAAGAGCAAGAAAATTATTCTGGCTTAAAAAAAGAAATAAAGGAAGAAAATGTTGTTTATATGAATATAGTGGGGCAACTTTATAATAAACCAGAATGCTTAAATCGTTATGATGACAAAGACTTGAGTAAGCTTGATCTAATTAAAACAAGTCCGGTTGCAAATCCTAAAATTAAAATAATGGCGACAAAGCCTCATGAACTAAAGTTTGTAAAAGAAGAAGGTAAAGAAACTACAAGGGAACATTTATTGGAAAGACTTAAAACCTCATCAAAAGTTAGAGGTGAATTGTTTGTACTGTCAGATAAAGAAATTATTCAAACTATTGTAGAACGATATAAAAGGGGAGAATTAGATGCTAAATTTATTGTTTCTTCTGATATTCTAGAGGAATTTCCATACTGCAGAATGGCTTATAATGAGCTGATATCTAATAATGTTCCGGTTAGATTATACAACTTTGATGAGAAGATAAATCAGAGGATGCATGCGAAGTGGGCTATTTTTGACGATAGAGAGGTTGTAATCGGTTCTACAAACTGGTCAGCAATGGGTTTAAACCAAAATCTTAAAAAAGGTATGAGGGAGGATTATGAGTTACATGCGGCGAAAATAGATGAAGAAATCGCAGAAACTTTAAAAGAGGTAAAAGAGTTTGAAGATCTCATCGGAATTCCTCCATTGTCCAGAAAAAGATTGGATTATAAAGAAGTAATTGCTAGAAGAAAAATTCTTAAATCTGTTCGTAATTCTATTAATAAAGTCGGAGTTGCAAATGCTAACTTCCAAAATAAAACGTGTAAGTTTTCTGAGGCAGATGTTGAATATATTTCAAAAGTTCAAGGATATTACAATACAATAAAGGATTGCTATAATTCTAAAGAAAAATACAAAAGAGGAAACAATGAATGCGCAATAAGTTTTGATAAACCTTCTCTAGCCGCAGTATTTTTAAGACAATTTGAAAAAGACTGGAGACATTCAGAGTCCGACTTTGAAAAGATAAAAGAAAAAGTTTTGCTCTCTCCAAAAGAGCCTTCAAGTAACTTGGATTTGGTGGTGTAAACTATGAAAGTAATGTCAATTAATAATACAAACTGTATTGGTAAAATATATAGTTCAGAACATGATAAGAAACAAAGTCCTTCAGTTTTGGCTAATTTGTCTTTCTTAACAAGTTCTAACTATAATTCGAGATCATTTGTTCCTGTGTTTAGAGGCGTATGGTTTGAGAATAATGTTGTGAAACAGGTTAAAGGAAAGCAATATCAAGGTTTGGGTTTATATGATAGTTCTGGTAAATGGCTTGATTTTAATAAAGTTGGAGATCAAAATTTAAAAAATGAACCAATTGATATAAGGACAGCTACGGATGAGGAAGTCTATGCCTACTACCACGCATTATCTTTAGCTGAAACAAACGATACAACATGGGTTAGAAGATATAATAATCATAATGTCACTAAGCCTTTAGCTGTTTTTCATACTTTAAATTCTCAGAAAGCAGAACAAGGATTTGCAAACAATTTAAATGAGTTATTAAGGCAAAATAGGCATGCTTCTTTGGATGTTCCAATAACTGATGAGGATGGAAAACTATGTATTAATTGTACTGTTTTTGATACAGAAACAACAGGTACTAATATTGCTGACTCTTCAAAACCTTTAGATAAAATTATTCAAATAGGTGCAATACAGGTTAAAAATGGAGATATTATTGAAGGTAGTGCATATAATCAATTAATTAATCCCGAAATGCATATCCCGGAGCAGGCAACAAATGTGCATGGAATAACAGATGAAATGATCGAAGATCAGCCAACAATTGAGAAGGTACTAAAGCCGTTTATAAATAATTATCTTACGAAGCAAAATGGAGTCATTGTTGCTTACAACTCAAAATTTGATATGACTCTTTTGAATAATGCAATAAGAGAACATAATGAGTATTCACATGAGCCATTGAAAGAGAGAAGGGTGTGTAAAGTCCTCGATCCATTTATTTTGATGCAAAGAATTCATCCGTACATTGGTGCTAGAAAAAGACTAGGCGAACAGTACAAGTTTTTATTCTGTAAAAACATGGATAATGCTCACGATGCATTTGCGGATGTTAAGGGTACAGTCGATGTATTAAAATATACATTATATTATCTAAGCGAGCATAGACGAGATAAGTCTAAGCCATTAACATTGAGAGAAGTTTTAGTCTTTCAAAATGGTGGAATTGTAGAAAATATTGACATCCCTCTGGATGTTGAAGGTTGTAATTCTAGAGTTAAATTTAAAAAATCTTATATCAAACCGCCAGTTTTAGTTGATAACTATTTCCGGGGATATAAATTAACAAAAAGTGAGTTGGCTGATATTGAGCCTCTAATTGGTGAGGAAAATGTTAAAAAATTAAAAAATGAAAAAGTTGTTGGAAAAGACTTTGATTTGAATCCAAAAGATGCACCTCCGATTAACCCAATGGAAACAAAGAGTACCAAAAATGGTGGAATGGAAAATGCTTTTTATGTCATGAAGCATAATTTTCAAAAAGTTCTGGATCTTTCCGGTATTGATGCATATGGTGAGCTTTCTAAGCAAGAAGTAGTTGACTTAATCACCGAACATTCAAAAGATTATGTACATAAAGATTGTGTAAACTTGTGGATGAAAAATGCTGACCCAAATGATATAAAAGATGGGAATGATTTGCCGGATATTAATTTAGCAAGAAAAGTAATGATTGAAGACAACCTAACATAAAGACAATACATGTCAAATTGAATCAGGTTACCTACTAGTGTTGTAAGTACATTTAATAAATTGTGCGCCTATAAATGCTTTTGTAATAATGTTTTTTCATAAATTGGTTTGTTTCAAAGAATGTTAAGAAGAATTAAGTGTACTTGATATA
>JAEYQN010000009.1 GCA_023409995.1 Cyanobacteria bacterium OH_CBB_238
AGGCAACACTGCAATTGCAATGATCGCTAAAAAAGTACCTGCAGAAAATGCTGTTAAGACTTTTGGAATAATGCATTTATCAGATGAAAATGAAATTAACGAATTTGCAGAAAAGCCAGATTCACTAGAATCAATTCCTGACGGTTTTATTGATAAAAATGGAAATTGCTTAGTAAATACGTTCCAATTTGCAGTTAGCAAAGAGGCGTTTGCAGCTCTTGATTTAATTGAACCATACTTTAGTTCAGCACTTCAAGGTAAGGAAACCAGAGATTGGTCTAATCAACTTGTACCAACAATAATGGTTCTTTCTCAATATGATAATCCTGATGACATGCGAAATGTTTTACAAAAAATTTCCGGACAAAGCCACAAGAAAGATTACATTAATTTCCTTGAAAGTATTCCTGATGAAATATTAATGCAGGCTAAAGAACTATTAAACGGTCAAAAGGTAACAGCTGTTCCTACAGAGGAGCCCTGGGTTGATGGTGGACAGGCTGATGCATTGTATGATGTATCTATAAGCATTGCTAAAGGTGATTTTGCTGTAACAGATTTTGAAAGAAGGCACTTACTTGATTCTATAAATCCTAAAACAGGTTTGGTTGCTATGAACCCACAGTTAAAAGCTGAGATTGAGGAAAACTATGACATAAGTGGCGAAGTACTAGCTGTTCCGAAAGCAACTAAAGTTGATGAATCAATATTAACTGATTATGCAGATTACATTACAATAAATCAATAAGAGTAATTTAAAAAATACAGAAATAGGGCTACTTAAGTATTGGCCCTATTTTTTTGGTAATTTACCAATACTAAATACTTTTTTTCCATATTTACCCTCAATTTTATCCCAAACTTTAGATATACGCTGAGCTTTTTCTAGCTCTAATTCGGAATTTAACTTTAACTGAGTGCACTGAAGCCCTGATAGATTTTCTGCAAATACACCTGAAGATCTATATATTACAGCTGTTTCAAAAAGCTTATCTAAAAGTTCATCAACTTTTTTATTCAACAAGTATTCATCATTTATTGCTACTTCTAAGTCAACACTTAACATCTGAAGCCTAAAATCTTTTGTTCTCAACATCACCACAACAGATTTTGCCCCAAGGTTGTAATGTCTTAACTTTGAACAAACGCTGTGTAAATGATGAAATAATGTCTCCTTTATATACATTTTGTCATTTGAAAATTTTGGAAATGATGATGTTCTCTGAATTGACTTGGGAAGCTGAACTGTATCTTCCAATTTTAGAACACTATTGCCCATAAGTTCATTTTTCAATTCTAAACCTCTTTTGCCAAGAATTCTCTTATAAAAATCATCATCATAATTAAGAATCTCAAGAGCCGAAAATATACCGAATCTCTTTAAAATATTAGCTGTACCCCTTCCAACTCCCCAAATATCTTCCAATTGCAAATTTTTAAGCATACTAAATCTATTTTCTTCAGTTATTCTTAAAACCCCATCACCTTTCTTTGCTTTTTCAGTAGCAAGTTTTGCAAGAACTTTAGAAGTAGCCAGACCAACTGATACAGGGATACCAATTTCATTTATAATATCTATTTTTATTTTGCTTACAAGTTGCTCATAATCAAGACCAAAAACTTTATCTACACCAGTAAGATCTAAAAACGCCTCATCTATAGAATAAACCTCAACAATAGGTGAGTATTCAAATAACTTTTGCCTTACTCTAATTGAAATATCATGATAAAACCCCATATTAGATGATAAATACACAGCATCAGGAAATTGTCGTTTAGCAATAAAGTGGGGCATTGCCATTGTTATCCCAAGTTTTTTTGCCTCGTTTGATCTTGCAATAATACACCCGTCATTATTACTCAAGACGCAAACAGGTTTGCCTTTTAAGTCGGGTTTTAACAGCTGTTCGCAGCTGACAAAAAAATTATTACAATCTACAAGTGCTATTTCTTTTTTCATTTTTAATAAAAAAGGTGAATAATGGGAGTTATCCACCAGATAGTATTCATTCTCAAATTTTTAGGAAGGAAATGTGAGAGTGTATTTTTAAGCCTTATAATTTTCTAACTATT
The DNA here is from genome assembly GCA_023409995.1 of Cyanobacteria bacterium OH_CBB_238. Lineage (GTDB taxonomy): Bacteria > Cyanobacteriota > Vampirovibrionia > Gastranaerophilales > Gastranaerophilaceae > JAEYQN01. The sequence goes on from JAEYQN010000009.1 coordinate 2,074, forward strand.
CCCTGGGCAACACCAAATATAGTAAGGTGTTCCTTAGGTTTTATTATGGGGTAATTCGAATTTTCTGGTTGTAACCATATTTCAGAATTTTTTTCGCGATAAGTTTTAAGCGTATAACCACCATCAACAAAAGCTAAAACGATATCGTTATCCTTTGCAATATTAGTTTTTCTTATCACAACTTGGTCACCTTCAAAGATTCCAACATCAACCATTGAATCTCCAGCTACATTAAAAACAAAAGTAGAGGGATTATTTATATTAAGTTCTTCATCAATAGATATTCTTTTCTCTATGTACTCTTCTGCCACAGATGCAAAACCAGCTCTAACCGAAGAAGTAAATAAAACGGCACCAAACAATTCTTTATTGATAAAGAATCTACCATTAGATTCCTGTATTAAATTTTCGTCTTTAAGTTTATTAAAATACTGCCACACAGAATTTTTATGCTTGAATCCAAAGTCGTTGGCAATAACCTCAAAACTTGGTAGAACATCCTTTCCGTATATGTCTTTTAATTTTTCAAAAAATATCTTTTGTTTTTCTGTAAGCATATTAGATATTATAGACAAACGTCTATACGTTGTCAAGAAGATTTTAAAAAAATAATTTTCTGGTATTATTAAATTACTGTGTTTAAAAGAAAAGGGGCATTTTATGGCAAAAGAATGTAGTTTTGATGTTGTATCAGAATTTGACAAACAGGAATTGGTCAATGCTGTTGACCAAACAAAAAGAGAACTTACATCAAGATTTGATCTAAAAAATTCCAACTCTGATGTAGTACTAGAAGCGGATAAGTCTGTAACCATAACAACAAACGACGACATGAAACTAAGAAACATTTTGGATATTCTTCAAACCAAGCTAGTAAAAAGAAATCTTAGTATAAAGATTCTAGACCCACAAACTGTAGAAAGCGCTTTAGGTGGCAACGTAAGACAAGTATTTAATCTCAAAAAAGGACTTTCACAAGATCTTGCAAAAAAGGTCGTAGCTGAAATTAAAAACTCAAAAATCAAAGTTCAAGCAGCAATACAGGGTGATCAGGTAAGAGTTTGCGGAAAAGATAAAGATGACTTACAAGCAGTCATAAAATTATTAAAAGAAAAAGAAGATGATTGGAACATTCCCTTACAGTTTCAAAATTATAGATAACTAAAAAGCCCCTTTAATAAGGGGCTTTATTTTATTCTATTCTTTATCTGGAAAAGGCGGATGATCTCCATGTTTTTTCATTCTTTTTTCCATGTCTTGATGATGTTCTTTTTTAATCTTTTCCAACTCCAGCCTTTGCTTAGGGGTTAAAATAGATTCAAAATTTTTCATATTTTCTTCTCGTAATTTATTTAATTGTACTCGCAGATCTTTTAGCTCGCATTTTATTGTTTCAATTTGTTTGCTTTTCTCTTCCTGACTCAAAGCAGAAGCGTTTATTGTCTCTATTTTTGATCTTTTTTCTCTTACCTGATCAAAAATAGGTTTCATTTTTTTTCTATCTTGCAAACGGTTTTCTTCAATTTTATTTTTTTGCTCCTGGGTCAAATTCAAACGAGCATCCATTTTAGCTTTACGTCTTTCATGCTCTTTTTTCACCTTGTCTCTTTGTTCTGGGGACATTTTAAATGGTGGAGGTGGTGGTCCAAACGACTCATCTTGAGATGATGGACAAGTAGGATATTGTTTTTGTTGACAACCCGAATTTGCAAACACAGTATTTGCATTTAAAGAAAAAACCAACATCGCAATGGTTGTAAGTAACAGACTTTTTTTCATTATGATCTCCTTCTTAAATTTTTTATTTTTATATTAAATTTTCAAGTATTTCAGCAAGTTCCTTTCTTGCATTAAACAGCCTTGACTTTACTGTTCCAATTGGTTTTTTTATTATCTTTGAGATCTCATCGTAATTCATGTTTTTAATTTCATATAAAACTATCACTTCTTTTTGTTTTGGTTTTAAACAATTTATAGCTTTTAATATTTGCTCTTGCCTTTCTTTATATAAAAGTTGATCTTCGGGCATTATCCTATGATCAGAAATTTGCATTATTGTGCTTTCATCTATGTAACTTGTTTTATTTTGTTTGGCTGAATTAGCTTTTAGATAATCACGACAAGTATTTGCCGTAATAGTACTAATCCAACTTTTAAATCGTCCATTTTCTTTATACTTATCCAAACCTTTCCAGGCTTTTATATAGACCTCTTGTGCTATATCTTCATTCTTTTGTCCTGTAAAATTCTTTATTATTGTCTGAATATTATTCTTGTATAACTCAATTATATTTTTCAAAAATTAATCCTTAATTAAAAGTTGTTCAATAAACTAAACAGTAAGCTAAATTTTCAACAAACCATAATCATCAACAGGCAAACCTTGGTTATAAATAACAGAATTTGAAGAATACCCTAAATTTTCTGACAAATAGCTATTTAGCCCTAGTCCTATTATACCCGTTAATGTCACAGCAAGAAATAGGTAACAAGAGGCAATTTTTTTTATATTAGAGCTTCTTTCTCTTTTAAGATACTCCATTCTAACTTCCTTTACCATAGAAGAAACTTTTAAAAATTTTCTATGTTCTTTTCTGCAAGTTTCACATTCCATAAGATGATTTTGAAAATCATCTTCATCTGCAAATACAAATAATGCTTGATATTTATCACATTTGTTATCCATAAAAAAACCTTTCGTCATTATATAAAACGAAAGGTTTTTTTAAAGGTTCATTTTTATGCCGGATAATCAGAATACTCTTTTGACTCTTCCATCCAATCTTCAGTATTTATTCTCAGAGCATGGTTCCAAAACTTCTCAATAGCATAGGTTTCTCGTTCTTCTTTATGCAAAACATGCACAATAACGTCACCATAGTCTAATAAATTCCATCTATTTTTTTGATCATTTTCTTCACCAACAGGTAACCTACCAAAGAATTTTTTTACTCTATCTCGAACATTATAAGTTAAAGCTTTAACTTGAGTATTTGTTTCTGAAGAACAAATAACAAAATAGTCCGCTAACACAGATACATTTGAAATATTCAATATTGTGATATCTTTACCTTGTTTATCATCCAAAACTCTTGCAATAATGCTTGCTAACTTGTATGAACTTACATTTTCCAATGGATTTTCTCCTGACAGGCTTACCTGATGATTATAACATAGAAAATGCCCCAATTATTACTTTAGTTTAAAAAACTATCAAATTTAAAGGAGCTCTTAAACATAAATACCCATTGTTCTAAATTTTTCCGATTTTGCATAGATCGTTACAATGCTTATAAATTAAAAAAGTGGGAAAACCCCACTTTAAATATAATTTTTTAAATTCTTATTAAGCATCGCATTACGACAAAGTTTTTTAAGTTTACTCATTGCTCGATTTTCAATTTGTCTTATTCTCTCTCTGGAAACTCCATATCTTGCTCCGATTTCTTCCAGTGTTTTCTTTTCTCCATTGTCATCAAGTCCATACCTCATAATAAGAACATCTCTTTCTTTTGGGCTTAATTGATTTAAAATTTTCCTTATATCATAGAAAAGATTATCTTGCGTAACTTTGGTATCTGGAGAAAGAGTCGATTCATCAATAAGGAAATCTCCTAACTTTGACGTTTCATCTTTTTGATTGGCTGGAGCTTCAATACTTATTGTGCCTTGCGCAGATTCAATAAGTGCTGTCAATTTATTAACCGGCATACCAACCTTATATGCAATTTCTTCTTTTGTGGGTGCATGTCCATACTCAATAGTTAAGTCCAAAGATATTTTTTTGATCTTACTTAACGTTTCTATCATATGAACAGGAAGTCTTATCAATCTGGATTTATCAGCAATTGCCCTAGTAATAGCCTGTTGAATCCACCAAGTAGAATAAGTTGAGAACTTATACCCTTTTGTATAATCAAATTTTTCAGCAGCTCTCATCAAGCCCATATTGCCTTCTTGAATAAGATCAAGAAAAGACAAACCTCTACCTATATATTTTTTAGCAATACTAACAACAAGTCTTAAATTTGCATTAACCAGAGCTTCCTTTGCTCTCTCGTCATTTTCTTCCATTATTTTTCTGGCAATTTCTAACTCTTTTTCAGGAGTTAGTAGAGGAATTTTCCCAATTTGTTGCAAGTATATTTTCACCGAATCATCTGCAGCAACAGTACTAGCTGTTTCTGGAATCTTAGGCTCATCCACTGATGAAATTAAATCTTCATCATCAGGCTGAGCATCCAGATTTACCGCCTCGACCTGCTGTTCCTCTTCAGATGCGTATTTATCAATTTTGCTAGACATCAAACCTCCAAGATAGTTAGTATTATACTATAAGATTAGATTTTTGTCTTATTTGCCTTATGGATTCATATATTATTATGCTAGCAGCATTTGCCACATTTAGGGAATCAAAGTTGTTATACATTGGAATTTTAATTTTAAAATCCGAGTTTTTTAGTATGCTATTTGATATACCTGATTTTTCAGAACCCATAATTATTGCAAAGTTCATATCACAATAATCAATCTCATAATAATTATCTGTAGCGGATGCATCTGATGCAATTATCCAAAAGTTGTTATCCTTAAGCCTACTAACTGCTGCTTGTAGGCTATTGACCATTATTATGTCTATATGATTAATAGCTCCAGCCGAAGATTTTTCAACGGTAGAATTAACTATTGAAGTTCTCCTAGATGGAATCATAACCGCATCAAATCCAGCACACACTGCTGTCCTCACAATTGAACCAAAGTTATGAGGATCTTCTACTCCATCTAAAATTACAATTTTTTTGTTAGCCTTGTCTTTTTCCAAAAATGACTCTAAATCCAAATATTCTATCGGAGAAACGTAAGCTATAACTCCTTGATGAGAGTATTCGCTAAACTGTTGAAATTTCTCCTTAGGAACAAATTGAAAAATTATACCTTTAGCTTTAGCCAATTCTATAATCTTACTTATCTTATTATCACCATGAATTGACTTTGAAATAAGGATTTTATTTATATTTCTTTTGTCATTATCTAAAACTTCTAATACACTGTTTTTACCAAAAATATAATCTGACATTATTTAACCTTTGAATTTTTAATAATTTCATACATATAATATATTAAGATTCTTTGCAAAACCATTATATTATTATATTATAGTATAATAGTTGTAAAATACTACATATTATTCAATATTCAGAACATTTTAATACTCATAAAATAATTACTGAATATCAATAAAAATCATAACAGTTTGCGATTTAAGTAGAGAAATTAACAGGAAATATATGGATGATATATTAGCTAAATTGGGTTTAAGCACCAGAACAACCGTAGGTGTTTCAGTTTCTGCCAATAATAGAGTTGAGATGATATGTATCGACAAAATGTCTCGCTCAATAACAAAATACGCAGCAAGGGAGCTTAGGTACAATAATGCAATAAGAGAAATAATCGACTATGACGAATTTGCAGCTGTTTTAATTGAATTATTCAAGGAGCTGGGATTAGCTCCTGCATCTTGTAATGTTGTTCTTAACTTGCCAAATGTCCATTTCTCATTTATATATCTTCCGCTTATATTAGCAGACGATCAGGTTAATAATGCAATTATTTCAGAAGTTGAACAATTATATTTATTTAAACGTCATGAACCTGTTATTTCTTGGAATAGCATAGATGAAAGCAAAGAAACCGATAAGAGATATGTGGTTTATGCTGCATTACAAGATACCGTTCTGGAAAATATAAAAGAAGTATTTAGCGAAGTTGGTGCAAAAATAATAGCCATTGAAAATTCTCACTCAGCAATGTTAAAAGGTGTACAATACAGCAAAATTGTTGATGAAGAAATTTCAAATTACGAACCATTCAACATAATGCTAATTACATCAAATAGTTACGCCATATTTTGTATGAACGGAAATAAATTAGTCGATTATTACGAAGAGCCTCTTGCTATAAAATCATTTACTGATGATGAAGTTTATTTGGCAATATCTTCTGCAGCAGCAGGAACACTACAAGACTATCCTACCAGAAACCTTTTATTGATAAGTGAAACAGATGAAGTAAGTGCAGAGTTATTATCAGAGAAAATTAATTTTGATGGTTCAATAAAATATTTGGATAGAAATAAATATTCTGACAAAACCTTTATGAATATTGATTTTTCTATATTACAAACATACATTCCGATGATTTCATTGGAGAGTGTGGGTACTGCGGCATACAGCTATGAACCTTATCCCATAAAATTCAATTTCTTATCAGATGTACCAGATGTTGTTGAGCCTGGAAACATTTCAATTACTATTTTCGGTAAAGAAATTGAACTAGAAAGAAAAGCTTTATTTACAATAGTAGGAAGTATTGTTGGTGGATTAATACTCCTGTTTGGACTTCTTATAATTTTACTAAAAGTCTCCACTGATAAAATGACAAGCAGCGTTGACAAACTTTCAATGGAGCAAACACAGCTTGAGGAACAAATAAAAAATAGCAGTGTGACTTCAGATGCAGCAGATATTTACACGGTATCTCAACAAATTACTTCGGCAAATAAGCAAGCTGTTTCTTTATATAGTGCTTTATCAACGGAGATTCCTCCTCAAGTCTGGATTGAGTCTTTTTATACAAATGCAGACGGTGAAGTTATTATTACGGGCAAATCAACTGCAAGTGAGCATATATACAGATTTTTTAAAGGCTTAAAAATGCAAAATCCTGATGTTTTCCTTGCAAAATTACAATTGGATTATGATGCAACTATGCCAATTACAGCGACAAGTTCAAGTGATAGTCTATATTCTTTTGAAATCAATAGCACAAAGAACAAAACAAAAGTTACAGATGATACAAATTCTGATTCATCATTAAATCCACAACCAGCAAAAACAGTTCCTCCAGGATTTTTATTCTTTGGCGGAAAACAAAGTAAAGAATCACCTCAAGATGCGGAAAAATCTCCAACAAATATACCTATGCAAGCTCCGGGCATTCCAGGCTCTTCACCTCAGTTGCCAACTCCAATTGAGCCGCCAACATCATCACCAGCAGTTCCTCCTATAACAGCTGCTCCGCACTAAAAAAATCGTAGTAAATTTTTAAAATTAAGGGCTTAAACAGTGAATAATTCAAGAGAGTTAATATTATCAATAATAGTAGTTGTACTAATTTTAGTCATGGGTATAAAACAGCTATTTACGGTTGGATCTGACTTTAAACTAAAATTCACAGAGAAGCGTGAAAAACTTGCAGCTGTTGAAGACCTTAGAGTGAAAACAGACGCAATAAAAAAAGCTAAAGAGGCGATTGAACATAAGCAAGAAGTTTTAAAGCCATTTTACAAACAAGAAGTCCCTCAAAATGATTCTATAGCTGCATTTGGTGGTATGTTTCAAGATGTCGTTGATTACATCAAAATTAATGGATTATTGTTAAGATCTATAGAATACAATATCAAGCCAGACACGGATCCAATATATAAAAACTTTTCTACTAACTATAATGTATGCACAATAAACTTATTTGTTATAGGGACTTATCCACAATTAAAAGATTTCTTACGAGACATAGATATGTACCCATATTTTATAAGCATATCTCAATTGAATATTATTCCTTATGAGTCTGATAAGAAATATTTACTTGTAAAAATGGCAATTAACCTATATTCAAAAAAATAGTACCTGTTCTCTATGATATTTGAAATGGGCACTTAGTACATTTTGCTTTGGGATGAAGTACTAAATTGTCTTCAAGATCATATAACCTAGCAATACGAGTATGTAGAGGAGAAGAACAGATAGGGCATTTTAGGTTTTCTATTAATCCTTCTAATATATTCTTCTTCATTTCTGAAATCAGCTCTTCATCTTTATCAAATTTAGAGGGGATATCTTTTTCATAAGGTTTTATTTCTGATGGCTCCAACCTAAGTCCTTTTGCCAGCTTTTGTCTATATGTTGAAGACAAAAACAATTCTTTACCAGCTTCTATATCTTCAATGACCTCTACAGGCAAAGATGACTTTTTAGCAAGACCAGACTGAGATAAACCTATTTTATCTCTTGCGGAAGAAACAAACTCAGCCAGTGAAATATTTGTATTTGTCATTATCTAGCGACCCTAACTCTTGCTTCTTTTTTCTCCATATACCAAGCAAGTGCCATACTTGCAAAGAATATGCTTGAATAAGTTCCTATAGCAATACCCAAAATCATAGCAAGTACAAAATCTTTAGTAGTAACTCCACCAAAGATATATAAGGCTGTTAGCGTTATTAATGTGGTTAGAGAAGTATTTATACTTCTTGCTAATGTCTGATTTACGCTTGCATTAACAATTTCACCAAATGTTGCTTTTTTTGCAAGGAATTTAGAATTTTCTCTAATTCTATCAAAAACAACTATGGTATCGTGCACCGAGAAACCAATAACAGTTAACACAGCGGTGATAAATAAACTATCTATTTGAACCCCACAAAATAAACCCAGTATAGAGAACGCTCCTATTACAAATAATGCATCATGCACCAAAGACAATAAAGCTATTATTCCATACTCCAAGTGGAATCTTATTGTTAAATAAAGAACAATACCAATAAAAGCCAATATCATAGCAACCATTGAGTTTTTGAACAATTCACTGCCAAGTGTTGGTCCAATAGAACTGACTTGAGCAAGTTGTGCATTTTTATAATCAGCTTTAACTATATTAGTAACATTAGCGACATTACTATTATTTTTATCTGCTGAAAACTGCATCCTTATTGACAATATAGTCTGTGAAGGAGCCTTTTTTGTTTCATTTGTATGTAAGACTTGAACTACAGGACTTGCAATGCCTGTTGATTCTAGTTTGCTTCTAAGCTTTGAAACTTCATCGTTATCTATTTTTTCGTTTATAGAATACTGTATTATTGTACCGCCAGTAAAATCAATTCCGACTCTTAACGGAGCATGGTCTTTGTATGTTACTGATGAATACACCATAGCAACAATCCCTGGAATAATAAGTAAGAGAGAGAATATTAACCATATCCATCTATATTTAACTACATCTATTATTTGTTTTGTATTCAATAGCGTATTAGCCATTATTATCTCCTTTTATATTAATTTCAATTATGTACTTTAATGTAATTAACTTAATCTAAAATTCCAAATCTTGCTTTTTCTCTTTTTGTCTCATCAGCTGTAAATGCCTGATTTATATCACTTTGTTTTAATCCAAACCAGCCTGGATGTTTAAGCTGGCCTGTTCCAAAAATTAAATGCATAAAATTTTTCGTGACAGTAATCGCTGTAAACATACTAACTAGTACACCTATTACCAGGGTTAATGCAAAGCCTTTTACTATGCTGGTTCCTAAAAAATATAAAATTGCACAGGTAATAATTGTCGTCATATTAGAATCAAATATACTCGTGAAAGCTCTATCAAAACCAGTATTAATTGCAGTAAAGAGTGTTCTACCAGCTTTCAGTTCTTCTTTTGTTCTTTCAAAGATAAGGATATTAGCATCTACAGCCATACCTATACTCAGAATAAAACCAGCAATACCGGCCAAAGTGAGAGTTACAGGAATTGTTTTAAATATCGAAAATACTATTAGAGAATATATTATCAATGCAATATCTGCGATTAAGCCAGGAACATGATAATAAATCACCATAAAGATCATCACTGCTGCAATACCAATTATTCCAGCTATTTTACTTTTTTCAATACTGTCTGCACCAAGAGTTGGGCCAACAGTATTTTCTTCAATAATCTTTGCAGGAACTGGCAATGCGCCTGCATTTAACAAATCAACCATATTTTTTGCATCTTCATAAGCAAAGCCACCTTCGCCACCAGAAATTTGAGCTCGTCCGCCAAGAATAGGCTCTTTTATTACTGGAGCAGATTTAAGTTCATTGTTAAAGAATATAGCCATGGGCTTTCCCACAAGTTCTCTGGTCAGTTTTGCAAACTTTTGAGTACCTTTATCATTGAATTCCAAATCAACAACCCATTCTCTACCGCCTTGCCCAGTAGAAACACTTGAATGTTTCAAGTCTTTACCGGTCAAGCCTGTTGAAACCCAATTTTGTAAGTTGTCCTGAGACATTATTGGCTTTCTAAAGTCCAATTCTGCGGTTTCTCCAATAAATTCTTTTGCTTTTTGAGGATCTGATATATTAGGAATTTCTATTAAAAGTCTTTTTTCTCCTGATTTTTGAACAACTGTTTCAGCAACACCCAGAGCATTCACTCTATTCTCAATTGCAAATTGTAGACTATCCATCATCTCAGGGGTAATTTTTGGTATAGAACTTGTGGTTTGAGCCTCCAGAACCAATCTTGAACCACCAACCAAATCTAAGCCAAGCTTTGTTTCCTTCTTAAATATTATTACGGAACAAACAATGGTTATGGCGATAATAACCCAAAATAGAACTAATTTGTTTTTCATTTCTATCCCCTAATTTATATGAAATTTACAAGTATAATTTTAACAAAAAAACAAAAATATATCTAACCTAGTAAGCTATATTTAAAATGCTTAAGATAACTAGTTTGTGTTACTATATTGAATATTTAAAATAAGAAAACTAAAATGATTAGATCTTTTACACCACTTATAATGCTTATAATATCTAATATATTTATGACTTTTGCATGGTATGGGCATCTTAAGCATCGAAGTTCTGCACTGTGGGCAGTAATTTTAATTAGTTGGCTAATTGCGTTCTTTGAATATTGTTTTCAAGTACCCGCAAATCGAATAGGAAGAGTTTATTACGATACAGCACAGCTCAAAACAATGCAAGAGGTCATAACTCTTATTGTTTTTTCATTATTTTCAGTTTTCTATCTAAAAGAGCAGCTTAAATGGAATTACATAGTAGGTTTTGCTTTTATTATTGTTGCAGTGTTCTTTGTTTTCAAAAAATGGTAATTAATTATAGTCTTTTAGAAGAAATAATGATTGACACATTATAGACGTTTGTCTATAATAAAATAAGAAACTATTTAATTACAAAATATAACAAGTTTCTCACATGAAAAATATAAATAGTATAATAATTGTTTAATAAATAAATTTAAAGGAAAAAGAATGGCAACTAAAGAAAAAGAAACATTAAGTGTTAATGATGAAAAGAATAAGGCACTTAAGCTTGCAATAGAAAAAATTGAAAAAGACTTTGGTAAAGGCTCAATAATGAAATTGGGAGACAAAGCATCCGTATCAGTAGAAGCTATTCCGACAGGAGCATTGTCGTTAGACATTGCTCTTGGCATCGGAGGAGTTCCTCGTGGCCGTGTAATAGAAATATACGGACCTGAAAGTAGTGGTAAAACAACATTAGCTCAACACATCGTTGCTGAGTGTCAAAAAAAAGGAGGCATCGCAGCATTTGTAGATGCTGAGCACGCTTTAGATCCTGAGTATGCAAAAAACCTTGGAGTTAATGTGGAAGAATTACTGATTTCACAACCTGATACAGGAGAACAAGCTCTTGAAATTGCGGAAGAATTAGTTCGTTCATCAGCTGTTGATATTGTTGTTATTGACTCTGTTGCTGCATTAGTTCCTAAAGATGAAATAGAAGGAACAATGGAAGACAAACAAATGGGGCTGCAAGCAAGACTTATGTCAAAAGCCCTAAGAAAGTTAACAGGAATTGTAGGTAAAACAAATACAACTGTAATATTCATCAATCAGCTAAGACAAAAAATAGGTGTAATGTATGGTAATCCTGAAACAACTACTGGAGGTAATGCCCTTAAGTATTACGCAAGTGTAAGACTTGATATAAGAAAGATTGATACCCTAAAAAAAGATGACCAAGATGTAGGAAATAGAGTAAGAGTTAAAGTTGTAAAAAATAAAGTAGCACCACCATTTAGACTTGCTGAATTTGATATAATTTATGGAAAAGGCATTTGCAAATTAGGATGTATTCTAGATATGGCAGTAAATATGGACATAGTCAAAAAAGCCGGTGCTTGGTTCAGTTACAACGAAGAAAAACTAGGTCAAGGTAGAGACAAAGCAAAAGATTTCTTCCTATCAAATCCTCAAATACTAGAAGAAGTTGAAGCCAAAGTTCGAGAGAAATTAAAACAAGCGTCTTAGGATGATGAAATATGGTTTAAACAAAATAGGGATTCAATTAGAGTCTCTATTTTGTTTAGAATTGTAAAATGTACACTTAATATTAGCAAAAAAATGTAAAAACATGGATTAGAATAATTAATGAAGTGAGTAGTGAGAAATTATCATGGAAATAAATAGTGTTAGTGTGTATAAAGTTAATTCAAATGATTTTGGTTTATTCAAAAGGGCCTGTTTCAAGGGGAAATTAATCCCATTTAATACATCTACGGAAAATGTTATAAAAAAGACTTTAAATACTGATGTTTTTCAAAGTACAGAAGATAGAATTAATTGGTTGAATTGGGCTGGTAAAAAGGCAAAAGTACTATCAAAAAAAGGCTCAAATCGGTCTGAAGTTAACCAATTTTTTGACTTTGTACAAAATTCATTCAATGAAAAAGAAAACAGGCTTTTCTTGGGAGAACTATTTGAGAAATCACCGGAAGAGGCTGGTAAATACACAAGCACCCTAAAAAGAGTTTTGCTTCAATTTCAATCCTATGGTGTTCCTCGCAAAAAATGCGATGAAATAAAAGACAGTATCGATTTTATTGAAGGAATAAGCTCATATAAAATTGAAGATGATTTGTTCTCTAAAAAATTTCAATAATGTTAACACTTTAAGAAATATTATGATATTTTGAATAAATATAATAGGCTGTGAGCTAATAGAGATAATAGTATTCAGAAGTGAATACATGTGTACGCATGTGTTCATCATGTTTTTGGGGTTTTGAACCATGGAATCCATGACGGCACATGGGATACGGCGATTTGGGTATTGATTTGTTGTGTTGCTACTGGCACATGGGATAGTCATGTGTGTTATGGCGTAAATACTATATTTACATGACTTTGCGGGTTGTGTATCATGCGAAACATAGTCATGGAGTCATTTTCGCAAATTAAGTAAGAAGAGTGTGGTAAAAATGGCTAAATAGTGAATATGTGAAAGAGAAATATGTATAGAGAAGAAAAAGGATTTTCAATAGCAGAAGCGTTGATAACGTTAATGATAGTGAGTCTGATATTAGCAGCGGTGTTACCGGTGGTATCGAAGAAGAGTAAGACAAGTGATGCGATATGGCATTATGTAAGTAATGGAGTTGGAGCAAATTCAGATGTATATTATGGGGCATCAAATTCACAGAGTGCGATAATAGGAAATACATCAGCACCTGATTCATCAAAGGGAAGCAGATTGGTGATAGTAACACCAGAGGATAGTAGTGGGGATACAATCCAAAGGTCATTAATAGACTTTTACCAAAAGACCTCTACAGGTATGACTAATATTGGCAGAATTGCTTTTGATGATGAAGATGCATATGCTCTAGATAAATCAGGAAATTTGGCAATTGGCAAGAATTCTTTAATATTAAATACACAAACTACATCTAGCAGAAATGGAAACTATAATACTGCGGTTGGTTATTATTCTTTATCTTCAAACATTGAGGGCTATTCCAATACGGCTTTGGGTTACAAGGCACTTAGCTACAATTTGTCATCTTATAATACAGCAGTTGGTTCTAGTTCTTTACGAGCAAATACGCAAGGACACCATAATACCTCAATGGGTAATAACTCCCTATCATCAAATACTATAGGAAATAATAACACTGCATTTGGAGCAGATACAATGCCTTATAATACCACAGGCAACTATAATACAGCAATTGGTATATATGCACTTGCAGGATACAATTATACCCGAATTGACGAGCATACAGGAAGTAATAACACGTCAACTGGGGCAAGTTCATTATACTCAAATATATCAGGCTCAAATAATGTTGCAAACGGAACTAATGCTCTATATTCAAATACAACAGGGAATTCAAATGTTGCTCTTGGCAGCAGAGCCTTATTTTTCAATCAAACAGGAAATAGACACAGTGCAGTTGGCTTTGAGTCTTTATTTCTAAATACCTCCACTCCAAATGGCACAAATACCTATGGGAATACCAGCTTGGGCTATCAATCTTTGTACAGCAATAAAACAGGATTAAATAATGTTGCAATTGGCGATTCTGCATTATATTCAAATAATGAGTCTAATAACACTGGGGTCGGTGCTGGTGCTTTATATACCAATATCGGTGGAACAAACAATACAGCTATCGGGACAACTGCATTATTTTTTAACACTACTGGCAATAATACAGCGATTGGTAACGCAGCATTACAAAATCAGACAAGTGGATATACAAATACAGCTCTGGGTAACAGAGCAATGATGGGCTTAACAACGGGGCATAGAAATACTGCCATTGGTGAAAGGGCAATGTATCAATCAACTACAGCTTGGTATAATAGCGCCGTTGGACACGCTTCTTTAGATTGCCTCACTACTGGTGGTAATAATGCAGCACTTGGAGTTGCTGCATTAAGAAACACATCATCAGGGCAACTAAATATAGGTATTGGAACAGATTCGGGAACATATAACACAACAGGTAGCAATAACATATTTATCGGCAATTTTTCGGGCTGGGGGGTTGATTCCAGTAATAAACTTTATATAGAAAATAGTGCTACTTTCCCCACTCTTGAATCGGGCACAACAATACCTTACACTGGCTCTAATGCTCTTATTTATGGTGATTTTTCTGCACGTACAGTCAGGATTAATGGTGCATTTTCTGCCACATCAGTTACTCAAACATCTGACAGGAGAGTTAAAAATATTATAGGTGATAATAAGATAGGTTTAGAGCGTATTCTGAAACTAAATGTCAAAGAATTTACCTTCAAACACTTTCCTTACGATAAAAGAAAACATACAGGAGTAATTGCTCAAGAATTACAAAAAATCATTCCAAATGCCGTGGTAGAAGGTCCTGGAAATGATAAGTATAAAACTTTATTGTATATTGATGCAAATGAAATATTATTCACCTGCGTTAACGCAATCAAGCAGTTATATGCAAAGATGGTTGACACAAACAACAAAATTGTAATCTTGGATAATAAAGTTAAATATCTGGAAAACGAAAACAAAAAACAAAAAATAGAACTACTCGCACAATCAAAAGAAATAAAACAGATAAATGCAAAACTGGAAAAGTTTAGATAATTAAACTTTTCCTCTTGCGATTTTATCTACAGAATCTTTTAGTTGATTTATTTTTTCTTGAGAATCTGATTCAAAATATATTCTTAGAAGTGGCTCTGTTCCGCTTTTTCTTATTAAAACCCAGCTCAAGTCATCATCAAAATATAGCTTCAGACCATCCAGGGTATTTTTTGATTTCACTTTTAGAGGATTTATGACTTCAACATCTCTAAATTTGTCAATAATTTGATCTTGTTCTTCCTGCGAGTCGAGCTCTAAGTCAACTCTTGTATTAATAAAATCATATCCAACTGATTCACTTAACTCTTTTTGCAACTGAACAAGAGTTTTTCCAGAATAAGCCATAGATTCCAAAATCAGCAAATTAGCAATTATCCCATCTTTTTCAGGGATATGTCCTTTTATACTCAACCCACCAGATTCTTCACCACCAATGA
Source organism: Cyanobacteria bacterium OH_CBB_238 (assembly GCA_023409995.1). Lineage (GTDB taxonomy): Bacteria > Cyanobacteriota > Vampirovibrionia > Gastranaerophilales > Gastranaerophilaceae > JAEYQN01. The sequence continues at coordinate 17,741 of JAEYQN010000009.1, forward strand.
TTACATCATTTTCGCGCATTGCCTTACCAACCCACTTAAAACCAACTGCAGTTTCAATAACATCAACCCCAAGTTGCTTAGCTGCAATATCATTCATAGTACTAGCACCAACTGTTTTAACAAGCTGTCCTGAATATAACTTGTTTTCTTTTAAGTGCTTTAACAATATTATGATTATTTCATTAGCACTTACAAAAATGCCTTCTTCATTAAAGGCACCAAATCTATCTCCATCACCATCATTGCTAAGACCAATATTATGCGTAATTGTACACATACTTTGCAATTCTTTTAAAAATTTTTCTTTAGGGTCAGGCATCTTTCCGCCGAATTGAGGGTCGGGATTCAGATTTATATAAGAAAAATCTATTTTGTTATCAGCAAGAATTTTTGCAAACAAAGGTGCTGCGGCTCCATGCAAGCCATCATAATTTAGTTTAATTTTAGCCGCAGTAATTTTATCAAAATCTATAATCGAAATTATGTGTTCAACATAAATTTCATCAAATGATTTTGTAACATAGTTTTTTGAATCAAACTCATATACACTCATTTCCGCATCTATGTTTTTTACAATTTCATTTGTTATTTCATCTGTAGCTGGTCCTGCATACTCTGGTATAAACTTCATTCCCAAATACTCAGCAGGATTGTGAGAAGCTGTAAACATTATTGCATTAGCCTCATAATGCTTGGCTGCATATGCCAAAACCGGAGTAGCAACTATGTTATCACTCAATATAACATTAATTCCAAATTCTGAAAGAATTTTTGCCGTATAAACAGCAAACTCTAAAGCCATATTTCTTGGGTCAAATCCAACTAATATTTTTTTATCTATACCAAAATTATCATAATGATACTTTGCAATAGCCAACGTGACACGTTTAACATTTTCATAGGTAAAATCCTTGCCAACAATTGCTCTCCAACCATCGGTACCAAATTTTATATCTGACATAATAACTCCCTTTTATGATAGAATCATTCTATTAAATAATTAAAAGAGAATCAATGATAGAACGTAAAATAAGCAATATATATTATTTGGGTCCAAAAGGAACAAATACCTATAAGGCAATGGATATACTAACTTCCAGTCTAAATATCAAATATGAAGAAGCTAAAGCCTTAAGAACAGTTAAATCAATTATAAAAGCCGTTGATGAAGATACCTCTTCTTACGGTATTGTTCCAGTAGAAAATTCAACAGAAGGTATAGTAAGAGAAGCGATAGATAATATAATACGAGTCAGCGATGGATCAATAAAAATTTTGGCCGAAATTGTTTTAGCTATAGATAATTGTTTGCTAGCCAGAACCGAAGATTTATCAAAAATAAAGTTCATTCACTCTCATCCTCAGGCACTAGCTCAATGCGCAATTTTTATTGAAAAACACTATCCTAATGCAAAAATCTTGGGAGAAAGTTCAACAAGTGCAGCCGCCAATCACCTCTTAGAACTTGATGAAACACATGCAGCAATAGCTAATTGTTCTAATGCTGATTTTTTTGGATTAAAAATTCTTCACTCAAATATCAGCGACGAACCTGGAAACAAAACCAGGTTTATACTCATCGGAAGAGGATCAGCAGAAAAAACAGGAGAAGACAAAACAAGCATTGCCTTTGCCACCAAAAATAAGGCAGGAGCACTTTTTAAAATTATAGAAATATTTAATAGGCATAACATAAATTTAATATATATCGATTCACGCCCGTCAAAAAGACACCTTGGAGAGTACAACTTTTTTATTGACTTTGAGGGACATATTGAGGATGAAAAAATAAAAATAGCCATAGGGGAAATAAGAGAACACGTAACTTTTTTTAGGCTTAACGGGTCATTTGCAACATACAAAAATGGATCAGAAAATTAACTGATCCATTTATGTTATTTATTGATAATAATTATCTATTCTTTTGGCAAATGTATATTATCCGGGGGTGCCGCAAGATTACTTAAGGAGCCATGTTTATTTGCTTGCTCCATATCTGCCAATGCTTTTTCCGCGATTTTTTGTGCTTCTTCTGGTGAAAGTTCTTTTGAAGCAAGTGAGACTTTATCTGGTGAAACAGTAAGATCTAATGCGCCATGTTTGTTTGCCTGTTCCATTTCTTTGATAACAGATTCGCCTATCTCTCCAGGATTTAATTTCTGAGCATCTGCTATAACAGCTACAGGCTGCTCTGAAACAGCTTGAGCTACTCCTTCTGCAACATCAGCAGTTTTTTGTGAAGCAACGGGCACCTCATCTGCTATTTTTTCAGCACTTTCTTCAACAACATCTTGAGCTTTTGAAAATTTGGATTTTACAGTTTGATATAAATCACTAGCCTTTGTTTTCCCTTTAGCCGCAAATTCATTAACTTTTTCACCAACGTCAGCTAACGCATTTTTTGCTTTATCTATAAATTTAGCCTCATCTCCAAGTTCGATCTTAGCTAACTTACCTTTTTTAACAGCAAAGCCAAGTGCAGCCAATGCAGCACCAATTACAGCAACAAAGCCAATAACTTTTTTTGCGCTACCACTGCCTTTCTTCTCAAACGAATCTCCGCTAACTCCAGTTGAGGCCGCAGGAGCCGCACTATTTGATTGAGGCTGAACAATTGTTGCATCTTGAAGTTTTATTGTAGGATCCGTGGAAATGGCCCCAAAACTTACATTATTAAACATATTTGTCTCCTTCACTATTTATAAATAATAAAAACAAAAGTCTATTAATATTGTTTCTTTTTAAACCCTTGTAACAATAATGTTACAAGTTTAGTATTTTTGGAATATATTTCTTTAAAGTGTACTCTTATTAGTAGGAGTGCGGAAGAACACTTTCGGTAAATGCAGTATTTGACTGATTATAGCATGGGAGTTGAGAAAATGAAACTATCTGGTAATACAGAACTAACAATAACTAGTGATGCATTGAAATATGCAAAATTAATATCATCGCCAATTAAGAATGAGAAACAACGAAAAAGAGCTTTTGCGGCCATTGTAGCACTAGATTCATTGGCGGACTATTTGCTAACTCAAAAGATAACTGTGAGCATCACCAAAAGTTTATTCAAAGTCGCTCCAGTAAATGAAGAGTTTGAACTAGCTGACGTTTACTACAACAATTGGAATATTGATGTAAGAATTACTACTGATGAAGGCTATATTTCTATTCCCAAATCTCACTTCAGTTATGACATTTCTCCAGATATTTACGTAGGAATTAAAGTTTCAAAAGATTTATCTACTGCTGAATTTGTAGGTTATGTAGAACCACAAGATATAGACAAAAACATTGAATCAGGCGAATATTACATGGTTCCAACAGAAACAATGTCTGATGTAAAAACATTTGTGGACAAAATCAAAAAACAGAATAGCAGTGTTAAACAGGAAGAAAACCATGAGATATTCTACCAACACTATATTGCTTACCTAGAAAAAGAGTTAGACACGCTCTCCAGAAAAGCATTTATAAAACACTTGGTTTCTTGCCCCGAATGCAGAAGTAACTTTGTTGAATTTTATGATTTTGAATCTATAGTTAAAAATTTCACAGGTAAGTCTGAACTATTTGAAGACCACACACTATCTATTGTAAGCGGTAAAGAAGCCGAGTTGCCTCAATATGAAAATAAGGAAGAAGTAATTGTATTTGAAGATGATGAAGAAAAAATTACAGACAACGAGAATGATATACTGAATGAATTATTTGCGGAAAACACCGCTGATGAAATCATCAACAATGATGAATCTGAAATAGATGATTCCGTGTCAATAAACGAAACTACCCATTCAGAGAATGGTTCTGATAATATCACACCTAGTGTTGTATCGATGGGTGCAATTGTCGTAGGAGCGGCCGCAGCAGGAATAGCAACCGCCAGTACTACCGCAGCAATTCAATCATCAACAAATGCAATAACCGCCGTAGCAGAAGCATCTGGTGCAGTTGCGGAAATAGTTTCATCTACAGCTGAAATAGTAGACGCATTATCTAAAACCCCAAAAGACACTGACTTGATAAAAGTTGACGAACTTAATCCTCTTTTAGAAGAGGAAAAACTACATGATGAGTTTGCTATTATTGATGAACATGAAGAAACATTGGAATTTATAGAAGATTCCTCTCTGGACATAGACTCAGAAATCCTTGAGATAAATGACGAGATAGCTTCAACTATTGATAATTCGTCGCTAGACCTTGAAATAGCAGAAGAAACACTTGTAGATGAAGACCATTTTACTTTATCTGAAATAGAGCCCCAAGAAGATTTTATTGCAGATGAGGAATCAGGATTTAATCTAGAATTTCAAGATTTTGAAGACAGTTTAGCTGAACAAGTTGATGAAATGTACGAAGAATTAGATAAGGCTGAAGAAGAAAGCATAGAGTTTAATTCTGAAGCTGAAGTTTCTGATCTAAATATTGAAACAATAGATGATGAATATGGATTATTAGAAGCTAATGAAGAAGATAACTTCGAAGAACTTTTCGGCGAAATTGAAACCGACTCAATTGATCCAGAAATTTCAGAATTAGTAAAAGAAGCTGAAGCAGAATCAGTAAATAATATTGAAGATGATATAACAGTAGAAGACTTGGATCAAATTGCAGAAAATATTGATGTACTTAATGACTTCAATAGCACTGAAGAAGAATTATACGACGAAGAAATTTCTCATCATGACGATTTCGGAGCAACAGAAATCCAAGAACTCGAACTTGAAGAAGACTCGTTTATAAAACCCTATTCTGTTATGAATAATGAGCAAACTAAAATCGAAGATGACAATGATTATAATTTTGTCTCTAATGAAATACAAGAATACGATATTACAGAAAATAAAGAAGAAAATATAATCTTGTCCGAAGATCAGAATAACACTTTTATCACAACAGAACCGTTTGAAATATCAATACAAGAAGAAAACGAAGAAATTTCCAACAACGAAGATAATTTTGCATCATTTATAAATGAAGGCAAGGAATTAATTCAAGAGAATGAAACAGACAATGACCTTAATCAAGAAGAAAACTTTATATCACTGAGCACTCAACAAGAAGAACTAAGTCCAACAACAAGCGAAGATTCAAACAATCTAAAATTACTCTATGAAACTAACGATTCTGAAGAACAAATTGAAGATCTTATCAATAAGAGCGATAGCCTGTCTATACTAAAAGATAAAAGAGTTATCATTGCCTCTTGTATAGTTGGCTGTTTAATACTAAGCTCAATATTTGGAGCTATAGCTGGCAGTAAAAAACAAAATAATAATTCAAATTCAAGCCAACCATCTTCTGAGCAACTTCAAGGAACGGTTCCACAGCCTGAAAGTACTGGAATTATTGATCCATCGACAATGAATGATGAAAATATGGATCCCCAAAATCTTTCTAGAACATCAAGTGCCTATGAACATAAAGATATGGACAAAGTTATGTCAAATGTCTTCGACTCCAATCCATCAACAGTGTCCATAACAAAAATTTCTTGGGAAGTACCTCAAAGTATTGCTAAAAACGAAGCATTTGCAAAATACTTGCAAATAGCAGGCAAAAATCTTCAGATTAACTTAAAGAATGACTTAATCAATGCTACTGAATTTACTTACAATGACAATACTAAAATAGCACTATCAATTGGTGATGACAATAAAATACGAAAACTTGAAGTTATAAATTCCAGTGGCTCTGACCAAATTGACCAAATTGTGTTACAAAGTATTAAAGAAACATTAAAATATATTAATGTACCTCAAACAACACAAGTAGCGCCAAACAGCTCAAATGGAGCCATAAAAAAAGACATTACTGGTGGAATCGTATATAACTTGAGACTGGTCATTAACTTCTAATTCATGCTATGATGAAAATTGAGGGATATGTATACAATAGAGAGTTAGTGTAAGTGCTATTAATAGAAGAACAAAGGCAACTTATAGAAAAATTTGTAAAATCTAATTCCAAGTTTTACGGCAACGAAGACTTATTAGAAGATTTTTGCAATGAAGCATATCAAAAGTCATATATAATTTTCAATTCTAATTCTAGTATTAATAAGCTAGAAAGTTACATATCAAAAGTTGTCAATACCTCTATTCTTTCTGTGCTTAAAGATTCTGGGAGAGTTAGAAAAACAACTAGAGGATACATTTCAACTAATGAACTTCCTCTCAGTAGCGTATTTAAGAATGATAATGTAACCACTATTCCATCTTTGGAAAGTATTTCTCCTCCACACAAAGTATCTTTTGACTTTGAAGACCCAAGAGAAACCGTGGAAGAAATTGTAATAAAAAAAGACTTACTTCAAAGAATATCTGACATTGTTTGCGTAATCCATAAAGATGCGCCCAACAAGTGCTTGCTTGATATTTTTTATATGCGATACGTTCAAAATTATAAACAGTCTGAAATTTCTGAAAAGCTAAATCTTTCACAATCTGAAGTTAGCAAACGATTATTAGAATTATCAAAATCAATAAAATCGCATTTAAATTCCTAAAAATTGATTATTTATACTATAATGATTCTAGTAAAAAAGTATAGATATTTTGTTATGGAAAATTTCACTTTTTTGCTGTTTGATTAAGTTAACAAATTAGGATTTTCGGATAAAAAATGCAGTGTCCTAAATGTGGAAATGAAGTTAAAAATAATTCTTTAAGGTGTGATTTTTGTAACACAAAAGTCAACATGATTTGTCCTGAATGCAAATCATTAAATCCTTTTGGTATAGAATTTTGCTTAACTTGCCATGCACAGTTGCTGAAATATTGTTCTCATTGCAATAGCGTGAATTTACATTCAGCTCAAGAATGTAGAAAATGCAGGACGAGTTTAATAAAGCGTGAAATACTAACAGAACAAGTGGAAAAAGAACAATCAGATTTAACCCCAGTTGAAGGCGATATTTCAAAAAATGAATTAACTAATAAGATCGAAGAAATACACGAAGAATCTATTTTCGAAATTATAGAAGAAATTAACGAGCCTACAGAACCCCAAGAGGAACTGGTGCTTCATCCTGAAGAACAAGAAGTTGAAGAAGAGTCGGTTGATGCCTTTCTTAATTTTCAAAATACAGAAGTTGAACCAGAAATTGAATTAAGAGAGACAGTTTCCTCAAAGCTGGTAACTGAAGAATTACACGAAGAAAATAACATTGATGAAGCCAAAACTAACATAGAAAATGATAAAAACGAAGAAGAAATAAAAAAAGAGTCAGAAACAAAACAAAATACCAGTGATACTAAAGAGAATGCATCTGTCAACGATATAAACTATTATTCTCAAATTCAAGCAATGCAAAGGATTGTCAATACAGTAAAATATTCTCGTGATAAGTTTATAATTGCAGTAAACGGATCTGAAGGCAGTGGAAAGTCCATTGTTTTGCAACATGTTATGAAAGAGCTTCAAACTGAAACTTATATTTCTATTTTTGGAGAATGTACTCCACTTTCTCAAATATCAAATTTTGGCTTTTTTCAAGATGCAATGATAAAACTATTAGGCCTCCCTGGGTTTATTACAAACCCGGAAATATTTATAAAAAACAATAAAAAAGTATTTGAGAATATATTTTCTCACCTTTCAACAGAAGAAATAATTGAATTTATGAACTTCTTATATCCTCATAAAAAAGGGCTATTTGAGGAGATCATATTAAATAAAGAACGAACGTTTGAAATACTTGAAAAAATTATAAAATCAATATTAGAGAAAAATAAAATAGCAATTGTTGTTGATGACTTTGATATTATTGACGGTGCCTCTTATGACTTTATAATGCACCTTGTCGAAAAAGGATATTTTGACTCAAACATCAAATTGATAATCAGCTATAAGGAACAAAGAATAGCCCAAAGCTTCTTTTATTCAAATATTCTGACTGATAAAGTATATGAAAATATATATTTAGAACATTTAAGCCAAGACCAAATGGATTCTTTTGTACAAAACTTCGTAAACGGTGAATCTAATATAATTCCCGAAGAAATAAAAAATGAATTATATGAAAATTGTGAAAGCAACGCATCATATTTAGAGCAAAGTCTTGCGCTATTACACGATAAGAAATTTTTAGAATTTAGTGACGGAAAAATAATTTACAACTTAAATAACCCTGATCAGAACATTCTACCTAAAAATATATGCTTGGTTGTAAAAGAAAGAATAAAGTTATTAACACCGACAATGAGGAGTGTCTTATTCTTTGCAGCAACTATAGGCTACAAATTTGATATTCAAATATTGCTAGAGTCCATATCACACTCTCTTACTGAAGAACAAATGAATGATTCACTAAAATATTTGCAAGAAAATATGTTTATAACGCAGCAAAATCAGTATACATATTCATTTAAAGGCATTTCTTTATGGAGATATATTTATGATGAGTCTAAGGCTTCAGACTTATACATAGATACTTGTGTAAAAATATATGAAGTTTTAAAAAATTGTGTTTTATCCAATAATTCAGTAAAAGCCATTGTTGCTCAAGGAGTTTTAACGCCCATTGATATGATTGGAATTTGGGGTGAAAATGCCGACCTATCAAATTATATCGGAGATGTTAATCTATATGTAATATCTCAAAAACAACGATTAAAACTTGCTACAGACAACAATATTGAAAACGCAAATGCATTAAAAAACGATATATGCGAAAAGATAGGTAAAATATTATATAAGACAAACCCAACAGAAGCGATAGGCTATTTATCAAATTCTATTTCAAACGCAAAAAAAGAAAATGATACAATTAAAATAATTGATCTCTGCGGATATCTTATTACCAGCTGTTATGCCACTTGTAATTTCTACGGAGTAATTGAGTCAGTAGATATGATAACACAGATAATAAAAACAGAAGTAGATGATATTGAGTTAGCCCTAATAAAATCAAGAAAAATAAAAGCTCTATTTAGTGTTGGTAACTGCGAAGAAGTGATAAACATAGCACGAAACGATATTATTCCAACATTAGAAGAATATTTATCGAGGCCACAACCAGATAAGGTTATTTCATCAACATTAATATATGAAAGCTGGCTAGAAACCAGTCTAATTTTATCAAATGCATATTCCGCTCAAGGTTCAGATAAAGCTATTGAAGTAGTGGATAATGTTGTCGAGATAATGGACATCAACAAACTCGATAGCAAATATTACAAGACAAAAGCAGCAATCTCAAAAGCCTTTGCTTTAACAATGATTGGAAAAATCAAAGATTCATATAGGATTTTGGAAGAAATAACACGCGAATATATTGATGATGTTTTAGCTAATGAGTTTTTGGCTCAGTGGAATTTAATACATATTATAAATAGAATACTAACTAATAATTTTGATGGATTAAGAGAAGAACTATTTTCTCTTGCAACGTTTGCAAATAACATAAATGATTCTTTTACAAAAAACCTAGTAAAAACAATCCTTGGCTACTTAATACATAGAGATGGAGATCTTGCAAAAGCACTCGACATCTACAACGAGCAAGTAACTTACTTTGCAAAAGAAAAAATTGCAACCGGTGCACTACTATGCTGGCAGCTTATATCTCAAATCACACTTACAATAGATGGTGCAGATAAGGCCTTGGACATCGCAAACAAAGCTCTTGATGTTGCACAAAACCCAAAAATAAATAACTATAGTTTTGCAATTAATCTACAAAAATTCATAGCAGAAATATATATGATAAAAGGTGATTTAGATGCAACAAAAATGTATATAGAGAAAGCCTTGTTAACAGCAAAACAGCTTGGTTCAAAGTATTCACAGGTAGATCTTTATCTTGCATTTGCAAAATATTATGAAGAATCTATATCAATGAAACCTGTAAACAAATCAGAAAAGGCAATGCAGGCCATCAAAATGTATGAATATGCAAAAAGTATAGCAATAGAAATTGACTTAGAAAATCTTATCGCGCAGGTTAGCAAAGAAAGAGCAGCATTCAAAACATATTGCCAACTTAACTCAATTTCAGTGTAAATAAAATGACTCTAAGAAATGAGCCACATTGAATATGGCTCATTTTAATTTATATAAATTTAGACTATTTTGAACAAATAACTTGCGCTACGTGTACACCAGATGCAGAAGCTTGTAATAGACCTCTTGTAACACCGGCTCCATCGCCTATTGCATAGAGATTTTTAACTCCTTCAGTTTCTAAATTATCTGTTAGCTTCACTCTTGCGCTATAGAATTTAACCTCAATTCCATATAGCAATGTGTATCTTGAAGCAACTCCAGGAGCTATTTTATCAAGAGCATAAAGCATTTCTATAATACCCAACATTTGTCTATAAGGAATAACTAAACTCAAGTCGCCAGGTGTTGCACAAGCAAGAGTTGGGGTTATTGTACTTGATGCTATTCTTTCAGGAGTTGATCTTCTGCCATCAAGCAAATCTCCAAATCTTTGAACAAGAACTCCACCTGAGAGCATGTTAGCAAGCCTTGCTACATGTTGACCATAAGCAATTGGTTCTTTAAATGGTTCCGTGAATTTTTTACTTACCAAAAGTGCAAAGTTTGTATTTGGTGTCTTTTTATTAGCATAGCTATGCCCATTCACCGTAGAAATTCCATTGTAATTTTCCATTACAACTTCTCCACAAGGATTCATACAGAAGGTTCTAACTTCATCTCCAAAAGTTGGGGAATAATATATAAGCTTTGATTCATAGAGTTTATCTGTAATATCTTGCATAACTGGAGCAGGAAGTTCAACTCTGACTCCTATATCAACAGCATTACTTACCATACCAATTTTGTTAGCCTGGAATTCTTTGGTAAGCCAATCAGCACCCTCTCTACCTGGAGCAATAACGATATTATCTGCATATATTGTTTGTTTATCTGATGTTGTAAATCCTTTTACTTGTTCATTTTCAACAATTAAATTTTCAGCACTTACATTATTTAAAATTGTAATTTTATCCATCAGGTAATCTTGCATATGTTTTAACACATCAAGACTTCTCTCTGTTCCCAAGTGTCTAACAGGAGAGTGAACAAGCTTCAGCTCAGCCATTGTTGCAGCTCTTTCTATCTCTGCAAAGATAGATTTATCCAATCCAAAAATTTCATCTGTAGCACCATGTTCAAGATATAAACTGTCTGAATAGCGAAGAAGATCTTCTACTTTATTTCTTGGCATATAATCTATCAAGTGGCCACCAACATCTGGAGTTAGTGTTAATTTACCATCTGAAAAAGCACCTGCTCCACCCCATCCGCAAAGTAATCCACACTTTTTACAAGTTGGACATTTTGCATATCCTTCTCTCAAAAGACATTTTCTTTTCTCAATCTTTTGTCCTTTTTCAACAAGAACGACTTTCCACTCGGGTTTTAGCTTCACTATTTCTAAAGCAGCAAAAATTCCAGCTGGACCGGCACCGATAATAGCTACATTATACATCTTTGACTCCATATTTCTTGACTATCTGGTAGTGCAAAAGTAATCTCAAGCACCATTAAAAAGTTTAAAACAAAAAACAAATCTTTTAAAGCTAAGGTAACAAAAACTTAAAAAATGTTTTTAAATTTAGCTGCTGGATATATTTTTTATAAAATCAGGCAACATAAAAGCTTCTATCGGCCCTACAATTATTTCCCAACCTTCTATTGACTCTTCTAATTCATCTTTCATATGGGATAGTAAACCGGGAATAATAATTCTCTTATTTTTATGCTCTTTTAGAAGAATGCTATCTTTAATAACTTTTGCAGCAATATCAGCAGTAAATTTTTCAGCAGACCAAGCTGTTAAAACACTCATACCATCAGAAGGTGTTATAGCAATATATGCCGGAATGGATGAAGATTCAATTTCATTGAGTACTGCAAAGTAAGTAAGCGCAAAATTAGTTGTTAATAAAACTATAGACGAATCATTTGGATCGTTTGCTTCATAAATTTTAGATTCTACTTGTAATGGTTTTTGTGGATCAGTATATAAATTTTGCCTTAATGTAAATAAGGTTGCTAACAAAGCCTCATTAAATTCATCTAAAACAATAATGTTTGAATAACGACACATTAATAATGAAGCCATTGCAGTAAGTTTGTATAAATTTGATTCCTTCAAATGAGTCATAACTGGGTATGTAAAAGCATCATTTTTTTCTATTATTGCAAATCGTCTTATATAAGTTAATTCTTCAATAATTTGTTTTATATTTTTATTTTCGACAGAAAGGTTAATAACTAAATTTTTGTACCCTTGAGTTAAAATATTTGAGCAACTCGATTTAATTTCCTCAAGATCAGTAACATTTACGCATAAATTTGCATTAAAATCCAAGCTATCAATATTAGTATTAAATATTGGATTATATTGAATCAGGTTAGAAATTTTTTCTTTGTCATTTGTTTGTAAAATCAATCCAAAACCTTTTTCGACAACCTTATTTGCTTGTTCAATTAAATTTCCTTTATCGATTAGGTTTATTGCATCTACTTTAAATGTTTCTCCAATTCGTTCAATAGAGTACTCAGCATATTTATTTAATTTTTCGTAAAAATGTTTGTCATCAGTTTCTAACGAGAGTGCAATAACTGTTCTATTTACAAATGTCTTATCATGGCGAAACATAACCGTTTCATCACCTGTGACAAGATTTGGACCAAATACAATTTTATGTTGTTGCACCTTAAATGCATCACCCAGCAATGATATAAGTTCGATAGGCGCAAATTTACACAAAGAGATTTCAGCCTGTTTTTGTGCAACTTTCAGAGCAAAAGCCATGCAAGTCGAAAAACCGCATTCTTTACAATTTGCTTCTGGGAGTTTTTTCCCCCCTGGTAAGTATTTAAATATTTGAATCCCATTTAATCCCATAAAAGCTCCTTCAAAACTCTTATGGCTTCAGGATGAAAAAGAACTACAATGTTTGAGCCAGCACTTATCACGGAACTAGCTGCAGAGATTTCCCACATAATAGCTCTTTGCTCACGAAACCCCATTTCATTAGTAAATTTATCACTTTTTGCTTCTTTAGTTTTATAAGTTTCCTCTCCTACAAAAGTAATTATTGGCATATTAAGCTTAAAATCAGAATCAAAAGCAGCCTGCTTTATCTTCTCAATTATGCTATAACCATAGTCAAAACCATATCCCAGAGCTCCCATATCAGGATCTATTAATATTCTATCCGGACTCAATCCCATATCAATAGATAAAATATTTAACTCTTTTGCCAAATTTATATCTATTGGAGTTCTCAAGATAAGTATATGGTCATTTTTTACTATATTTGGGACTATATGCTCGTAAGTAGATTCCTCACCATAAGCAATGATAGACTTTCTAGTCAGCTTATCTGCAATTTCTGGCAATATAAATTTATCAATAGATTTATTTCCAGTTCCTTTTATCAATAAAGGTTTATCACTATATGTTTCAAGCCATAACAATTTAGAAACAATATCATTCTTTTTTCCCTCAAAAGCTGCCTCATCAATATTCACGGCAACGCATAAGATATCTGCATATGTATGACTTGCGAGTTCTACAAGATTTTCAAAAGTTAAATCATGTTCATTCCAATAGTCTTTCAATGGATAATCCTCACCTACAAACATAGGAATTTCCAAAGCAAAAATAGGTTGAGTCTTATTTGAATTTTCACGCATAAATGAAAGTGAAGAGTCAGCCCCTATTTCAATATCTTCAATCAAAACTTTACGGACAGCATTTTTTGCTATAAATAATGGTAAATTAAGTGACATGACACCATGGTAGAAATAAATTACGACAGTGTCAACTTTTAAAGTATAATTAAGCAATGAACATAAAGATTATAGCTGTGGGTAAAATAAAAGAAGCTTTTTTAAAGTCAGCAATTGCTGAATATGAGAAAAGATTAAAACCATACTGTTCTATAACTACAACCGAAATTTCCCCTGAAAACATCTTGGATGAATCTTTAGCAGAAAAATATAAAGAGCTTGAAGCTGAAAGAATAAAGCAACACATAAAACCTGAATCATTTGTAATAACCTTAGAAATTCAAGGTAAATTGCTTTCTTCAGAAGAATTAGCAAAAAAATTTAAAATCATTTCAAACGAAGGAACTAATGAAATAATATTAATTATTGGCGGAGCAAATGGTCTTCACAAAGATATAAGCGAAATATCAAATTTAAAACTAAGCTTTTCAAAAATGACATTTACTCACCAAATGATAAGAGTTTTACTCCTTGAACAAATCTATAGAGCTTACAAAATTAACCAAAATGAACCCTACCACAGATAATAATTATTTGGAAAAATTCTCATCATAAATCTGCTTTGCATACTTAACTAGCTCACTAGCATTTGCTTTCTTAAATAAGTCAGCTTCATCTGCAGTTATTCTACCATCACAGTTAGTTGTGTTAAAGCCTACCTTATTGTCCCCAAATTTAAATAGTCCATCTGCAACCATTGTGTAACAAGCATATTCTTCAGCTGAAATATATTTTCCATCACCATCCAAATCTAATTCTTTCATTATATCTGCATCATCAGAGTAAGAGTTTATCTCGGCAAAGTTTAATTTAGATTTTTTTCCACCATCTGCGGACTCATCAGAGCTTTTGTAACTTTTCTCAATGGCACCGATATCAGCCTTTGCGTAATTTAATGCAGCTTTATAGATATCATCCCCGTCTTTTGCGTATTTCAATCCACCATTGCTGGAAATATCTTCACTAAAAACATCTGATTGAGTATAAGCTCCATTTTCCTTCAATTCACTTCTCATCGCTGAAGTCTTAAATACGTTATCACTCTTGGAACCAAAGATACCCTCAAATATACTTTTTTTAGCATCTTTATATCTAACTTGACTTCTTCCATCAGAATTATAACTCTTTGTTAGTTTAGTAAAGTCTTCTAATGCAACTGTTATTCCTGATTTATCATCCAGATTGGATGCTTTTTTAGACGAAGCATCCGCAAGAGACGTGTCGGAACTTGCCGTGTTCGAATACGTTGAAGCATTTGAAATTCCTCTAAAAATATCACTAAAATCAGAACCTGAATAAATTCCCATAGAAATTGTCTCCCTATAAATCTTATCTCTCGTATATGTGTATAAAAACATTTGATAGTTTCAAATTGCCCTTAAAGTAAAAAGTTTTAGATTTGTAAATTAATTGTTTTAATTTTTTTGTGTTTAGGATATGATTGTCATAATCAAATAGCCATAGAAGTAGAATGTAAAAAAGATAAAACATTCTATAAATTTGCCTTGGCAAAAGTTTAATTAGTAAGACAATATATAGGTGACAAGATGGGCATAAAAGGAAAAACTGACAAAATGGTTGTACTAGCTTGCGAAGAGTGCAAAAGAAGAAACTATACAACTACAAAAAATAAAAAGACATTAAAAGAAAGAATGGAATTAAAAAAATATTGTCCATTCTGTCAAACTCACACAAGCCACAAAGAAACAAAATAGAACTTTAGATATAAAAGCGTCCTTAGTTCAGTTGGTAGAACGTCGGTCTCCAAAACCGAATGTCGAGGGTTCGAGTCCTTCAGGGCGCGTTTTAGAAAAAGAGGAATAAATGTCAAACACAAACAAAGATCAAAATTCGTTTATAAATGGTTTGCAAACATATTTCAAAGGCGTCAGAGCTGAATGGGGAAAAATAACTTGGCCTCCAAAACAACAAGTTATTGGAGAAACAATTTATGTTCTTTTTATCGTTTTTATATTCACTCTTTTCGTTCTACTTTTAGATAATGGCTTCTCTTGGATTTTTTCACTGTTATCTAAATCCCCGATTAAGTAGCTAAAATTACTAGACAGGACTAAATATAATGACTAAAGAAAATAAGGAAATAATACAAAAACAACCTTCAGTAGAAATAGAAACTACAGAAGATTTATTGGTGGCTAAAGATGCTGAATTAAAAGCTCCAAAAGAAAAAGCCCCTAAAAAAAGATGGTACGTTGTTCATACTTATTCCGGTCATGAAAATAAGGTAAAAGTTAACCTTGAAAAACGTGTTGAGTACATGAACATGGGCGAAAAAATCTTCAGGGTTGAAGTTCCACAAAAAACCATAACAAAAATGAAAGATGGAAAAAAACAAGATAGAGAAGAAAAAATCTTCCCAGGATATGTTCTTGTTGAAATGATAATGGATGACGATAGCTGGTATGTGGTAAGACACACAGCAGGTGTTACAAAATTTGTTGGTTCAAGCAAAAAACCTATACCTGCAAAAGATAGTGAAATCAAAAAAATCATACAAAGAGCTCAAAGTCAAACAACAAAAGTTGAACTTGATGTTAAGATTGGCGATAAGGTCAGAATCATTTCTGGTCCATTCTCAGACTTTATTGGAGACATCACAGAAGTGTATCCTGATAAATCAAAACTTAGAGCAACTGTTTCGATCTTTGGTAGAGAAACACCTGTTGAGCTGGAATACAAACAAATTCAAAAAGTATAAAAGAATAACAACACAAATTGTGGAAGGGATATGATTATCCCGCTAGACCACGAAAGGAGAAATAAACATGGCAAAAAAAGTAGTAGGAAAAATTAAGCTTCAAATTCAAGCTGGAAAAGCTAATCCATCACCACCAGTTGGTCCTGCATTAGGCCAACATGGGGTAAACATAATGGATTTCTGTAAGCAGTTCAATGCTAAAACAGAAGCTCAAGTTGGTTACATCATTCCGGTTGTAATCGATGTTTACGAAGATAGATCATTCTCATTCGTAACTAAATCACCACCAGCAGCAGTATTGATTAAAAAAGCAATTAACTTGCCTAAAGGTTCTGCTGTTCCAAACAAAACAAAAGTTGGACAGATTACAAGAGCTCAATTAGAAGAAATAGCAAAAACTAAGATGGAAGATTTAAATGCAACAACCTTAGATGCAGCTGTTGAAATGATTAAAGGTTCTTGTAGAGCAATGGGCGTTACTGTTGTTGACTAATTAGTTTAAACAAGTAACCCAAAACAGATTACAACAAAACAAATACAGTGGAAGGGAACAGATGCTCCCGCTAGACCACGAAAGGAGAAATAAATGGCAAAGTTAACTAAAAAACAACAAAAAATTCAAGAAATATTAGAAGGCTTCGAACAACCAACTTCAGCAGCTGAAGCTCTAAAAATGCTTCAAAAAGTATCTAAAGAAGTTGCTAAATTTAATGAAACAGTAGAATGCCACATGCGTTTAGGTATCGATGTAAAACACGCTGATCAACAAGTTAGAAGCACAACTGTTCTTCCTGCCGGATTAGGCAAAGAAGTAAGAGTTTGTGTTATAGCAAAAGGTCCTAAAGCAAGTGAAGCAAAAGCAGCAGGCGCTGAAGAAGCAGGCGCTGAAGAAGTAATAGAAAAAATCGAAAAGGGTTGGTTTGAATTTGATACTCTAATTGCAACACCTGATTGTATGGGTATGCTTGGTAAATTAGGTAGAGTTCTTGGACCAAAGGGCTTGATGCCAAACCCAAAGACAGGAACTGTTACTTTAGATGTTGCAAAAGCAGTGAAAGATGCTAAAGCTGGTAAAGTTGAATTCAGAGCTGATAAACAAGGTATGATTCACGTTCCAATAGGAAAAGCGGACTTCTCTCTAGAAGACTTAATGAAAAACTATGTTACTTTAGCAGATGCCGTTCTTAGAGCAAAACCTGCAGCAGCAAAAGGAACTTACTTAAAATCAGCATTCTTAACAACAACAATGGGACCAAGTATTAAACTTGATTCAAAGAATGTTTCAGCTGAAGTTAAGGAATATTCTGTTTAATAACTAACTTAAATATAAAAGGACGTTTATTTTTTAAGCGTCCTTTTTAATATAAAGGCAACTATATTTAAAGGAAAGCGGGTATAATAATTGAGAACGGTAAATGGAAATATAAAAATTTTTTTGCTATCAAGTGTTGTAAAACTTGTGTTAAAAACAGCTACAAAGATGGTTTCATTTAAATCAATAAATTATCCCAAAGATAACCCTTGTATCTTTGCACTTTGGCATGCTCATCAATGCGTATTATATGATAATAGAGACAAATCGCACTTGAATGTCTTGATAAGCCAATCAAACGATGGAGAGATAATAGCCAAAGCTGTAGAATTTCTGGGTATGAAGACCGTAAGGGGCTCTAAAGGAAGAAAAGGAGTCTCTTCGACTATGCAATTAATTGAAAAATTAGAAACAGGCGATTCGATTGCAATAACAGTTGATGGTCCCAGAGGACCAAAACATGTAGTAAAAGATGGAATAATAAATATTGCGAAAATATCACAAATCCCGATAATTCCTATATTGTGGCACTCAGAAGATCCTACCTTTTTAAAATTTAACACCTGGGACGAATTTAGCTTCCCATTTGCTTTTTGTAAAACAGTAGTTTTATACGGTGACCCAATATACATCCCGTCAGACATCGATAAACAAGGTGTTGAAGACTACAGATTAATGGTAGAAAACAAGATGCTTGATTTATACAAAGATCTGAAATTTAACTACAAAAAATATTTAAAGAAAAAATAAAACCTCTATAAATAGAGGTTTTATTTTTAAAATACAAATTTTGATATAATATTTTATGCAATTCTTTGGAACATATACCCAATACCACGAGCTGTCAGAATCAATTCTGGATTAGCAGGGTCTGTTTCTAATTTAGAACGTAATCTTGAAATGTGTACATCAACAACTCTTGTATCAATTCTATGATCTGGTGGATAAGCCCACACATGTTGGAGGATTTCATTTCTTGAATATGCCTGACCAGAATTATTAACCAAAAGTTCAAGTAAACTAAATTCCATTCCAGTTAACCTGATTCTTTCATTCTTTCTAAAAACTTGACGCCTAGCTGTATCTATTTTTATGTTTCCTGTAGTTATAACATTTTTAGCTACTTTTCCAGTTGGTGCAACTGTTTCTTTATTTGTTGTTCTTCTTAATACAGATTTCACTCTAGCTTCAAGTTCTTTTGGACTAAAAGGCTTTATAACATAATCATCAGCGCCTAACTCAAGCCCAGTAATTCTTTCTGACACATCTCCAAGAGCTGTTAGAATTATTATAGGAACATCCGAAGTACGTCTTACTTCTCTGGTTACACCATAACCATCAACTTTAGGCATCATTACATCTAAAACGATCAAATCTGGATTATATTTATTAAAAGCAGCAATTGCTTCTTCTCCATCAGCCGCCGTGATAATATCATAGCCAATCATTTTAAGACGTGTTTCTAAAATCCTTCTTATACTTGCTTCATCGTCTGCTACTAGAATTTTTTGGCGAGAGTCTTGTTCGTTCTGAAGCTCATTATTATCTGTCATATTGCGAAACCTTCTGCTTATCTCACTGCACAATTATTATATTACAAATAACATATTATTACAAAATATTTCTTTTGTAAACTTATTTAAACTTTATATAATTTATATTAAAAACAAATCGTTGCAAAAATCGATAAGAGATTTGTTTGATTTTTCACTACTTTTATTTAATCATGTCTATTAGGCTTCAAATTATGTCCTCTATATTATTTAAGTAAATAGGTCTTTTGATGAGGTTTGGGGGGATTTTAAACTCCAATAATAAGTGTTAGTACAAAGAAAAGTTGAAATTTTTATATGAAATGAAAGATCTTCTATCTAAATACAAAAATCAGAATGAAATATTTGCATATATATCGCTCGCTATAGCGGTAATACTTTATGGCACAACATTAACAGCAACAAAGGTTTGTTTGCAATATTATTCAACGCCCTCTCTAATGATGTTTAGAATGCTTGTAGCAGGAATGCTCTTTATCCCATTTTTCTTGACAACATATAAAAATGTAAAAGTAGACATAAAAGACTGGAAATTAGTCTTATTAATGATTCTATGCGAACCTTGTTTATATTTTCTATTTGAAACGACAGCATTAAAACATACTTCTTCTGGTCAAGCTGGCATTGTTAGTTCATTAGAACCAATAATAATAGTTATGGGAGCAAGAATTGTTTTAAAAGAGAGACTGCCAAAATTAGCTTACTATGGATTATTTTTAGGTATTCTTGGGTCTGTGCTATTGAGTATCTTTTCTGACGTAAATGAAATGGCTCCAAATCCAATGTTAGGAAACTCATTAGAGCTTTGTGCAATAATTTTGACTGATACAAGCATGATTACAACGAAATATCTAATGGACAAATATCCGCCATTTTACTTAGCAGGTATACAGGTTATGGGTGGTGCAATATTCTTTGTATCCTTAAATCTTTTTACCCATGGAACATTTAGCATGGTACCGAATATAAGTTCGGTAATTCTTATATATCTTGGGATTTTAACAGTAGTAACATATGCTCTATACAATTTTGGAATGTGCACTTTATCTGCAAGCAAATCATCACCGTTCTTATTTTTACTACCTGTAGCAGCAGTATTCTTTGGTTGGTTCTTCCTAAATGAAAGTTTCAACCTCTTCCAGTTCTTATCATGTATATTTATATTTGTAGGTATCTATATAAGCCAAATAAAAGACCGAAAGAAGATTGTCAAGATTGCCAGATTTGTAAGATTTGATTCAAAAGATAAACAAAAACAGCGACAATAATGTCGCCGCTTTATCTATCTATTTGTCTATTTCATTCTTATGAAAATGGATTATTTATTCCAGCTAATTCAAACCAAACATCATCAACTTTTGAGACTGAACCATCTTCAAAAATACTTGTTCCTAATTGGTTATGTTGAGCTGCTCCTGTATCTTGTTGTGTTTGGTAG